>JAQCLE010000087.1 GCA_027592755.1 Bacteroidota bacterium
TAAAATGGTTGACCACAAGCCATGTCCTTACAAAGTGATCTGTATTTATTAAGTGCCTACTTCAATTCAATTTTTAAATTCATTTGACAATAATTAAGAATTTACCTAAGTCTCATTAACCAAAATCAAATGAAAAAGCTAAAAGTATTACTCACAGTACTCGCATATTTATCATTTCAGTCCGTTTATGGACAAAGTGATTTCACCGATGCTATTATAGATTTTTAGCGAACTTGTCTGATTTGATTGAAACCAATATTCAGCGCTTTCTCGAAGTATCTGAGCTGTTTCATGTCTGATGAAGTGATGAGACACAAAGAAATACCCTCTTTTCCGGCCCTGGCTGTTCTCCCGCTGCGGTGGGTATAGTACTCCTCATTATCAGGCAGTTGGTAATGGACCACATAAGAAAGGGCTTCTATATCAATACCACGGGCAGCGAGGTCCGTAGCAACCAATAGCTGTAACGTTCCTTTTTTAAATGCCCTCATCACTTTGTCCCGTTCTTTTTGTTTTAAATCGCCATGAATGGCATCTGTAGCAACGTTCTTGGCAATGAGTTGTTTGGCAAGTTTGTCCGTAGCGGCTTTGGTTTTACAAAACACCATTCCCCTGTTTTTCTTTTCAGATTTTAAGAACTGCATCAGCACATGAAGCTTATCCTCTTCTTCACAAATAAGGTATTGGTGTTCTATGCCCTGGTTCATTACATTTTTTGGATTCACCTCTATTCGATATGCATTTGGAGACATGTGCTGGTTTACAATCTCTTTAATGCCCTGGGGCATTGTAGCAGAAAAGAGCCATTTGCATTCTACATCCGGTAAAAAACCAAGTATCTTGTTCAAATCTTCTTTGAATCCCATGCTTAGCATTTCGTCAGCCTCATCGAGAATTACAGTTTTTACATGGCTGAGATCAACGGCTTCCCTACTGACCAAATCGATCAATCTGCCTGGTGTGGCTACGACAATATGGGTCGGTCTTTTCAAGGCGCTAATTTGACGGTCGATCTGAGGACCACCGTAAACGGCCTCAGTAAATATCTTATCAGTGTATTTGGTGAATTTGAATAACTGCTTGGCCACTTGCTGGCCCAATTCTCTGGTAGGACAGAGGATTAACCCCTGAACCACTTCTTCTTTCGGGTTTATCCTTTCAAGCAAAGGTAAACCGTAGGCTGCCGTTTTACCGGTACCTGTTTGCGCCTGCCCAACGAGATCAATTTTAGCATTCAACAACTTAGGAATGACCTCACATTGTATCTCTGAAGGTGTTATAATCTTAAGTTCGGTTAGCCCTTTGATCAGGTCCGCCCGGATGCCCAGTTCTGCGAAAGTTTTCAATGTTTGATTTTTAATTGGAAGTGTCATGAAATCTCCAAATGAGATTTGACTCAATGGGATCGGATGTTACTGCAAAATTAGACTTTTTAAAGGCGAGTAGAAGACTCTATTTTTATTGAGCATCTACCTACATGATAATCCCGATTATTCCTGGGGTATTGTATGTTGTCTACTGGCTCATGACCAAAAACAAAAAGTAACACACAACCGGCACTTCACCGCAGTAGAGTTACCCTCCAACTGTCCGTAGAGTAACTCTACGGACAGTTATTTGTCCATACCTCAAAAAAAATCAAATCCCCAAAATCTTCTTATTTGCTCCTTCATCCATACCTGAATCAGCAAAATCATCAAAGCTCTTTTCAGTAACACGTATCATGTGATCGCTGATGAATTTGGCTCCTTCTTCGGCACCCTGCTCAGGATGTTTCAGGCAGCATTCCCATTCCAGCACGGCCCATCCGTCGTAATCGTATTGTGCCAATTTACTGAAAATGCCTTTGAAGTCAACCTGGCCATCGCCGAGTGATCTGAAGCGGCCAGCCCTGTCAGTCCAACCCTGGTAACCGCTATAAACACCTACTCTGCCACTTGGGAGGAATTCAGCATCCTTCACATGGAACATCTTGATGCGCTCATGGTACAGGTCGATGTAATGGAGGTAATCAAGTTGTTGTAAAACGAAGTGGCTCGGATCATAAAGTAAGCAAGCTCTTTTGTGTTGTTTACAGGCATCAAGAAACATCTCATAGGTAATGCCATCATGGATGTCCTCACCCGGATGAACTTCATAGCAAACATCTACACCGTGATCATCAAAATGATTGAGAATTGGAACCCAGCGTTTGGCTAACTCAGCAAACCCTGTTTCTACCAATCCTGCTGGTCGTTGTGGCCATGGGTACACATAGGGCCAGAGCAATGCTCCGGAAAAAGTAGCATGAACATCAATCCCAAGGTTGGCGCTGGCTTTTGCAGCCATTTTCACCTGGTTGACAGCCCACTCAGCCCTGGCTTTCGGATTTCCATGAACTTCCTTCGGAGCGAATCCGTCAAACATGGTATCATATGCTGGATGTACCGCAACCAATTGGCCTTGTAAGTGGGTTGATAGCTCGGTAATTTCCATGCCATGCGAAGCAACAGTGCCTTTAAGCTCGTCGGCGTAGGTTTTACTTTCGGCAGCTTTTGCCAGGTCAATCACACGTGAGTCCCAAGTCGGAATTTGTACTCCTTTATAGCCAAGTGACGATGCCCATTTGCAAATGTTGTCAAGACTGTTGAATGGGGCTTCGTCTCCGAGAAACTGTGCGAGAAATATTGCTGGTCCTTTGATGTTTTTCATTGTGGAATTATTTTTTAAATTTTAATTTCGTTTTACTCCTTCCCAGGAGGGGTTGGGGGTGGGTTATTATGACCCTTGGTTCTCTTACCCACCCTGTATCCCCTCCGAGGAGGGGATTTTATATTTATTAGTTGAATTTAGTCCATTTTTTGTCACTTGCTGATGATGCGACCACGGCATCAATAAATTCCATTCCCCGTATTCCGTCTTCGATAGTTGGAAAATCATATAGCTCGGCATCAAATGCTGTCCCATCTATTCGTGCTCTTATCGCAAAAGCGTAATTTCTATAAAGGTTTGCAAAGGCCTCAATAAATCCTTCAGGATGCCCGAAAGGCAACCTGCTATGGGCTGCTGCAGCGCCACCGACATAGGAGTTGCCTGAGCGAAACAATTCAGTCGGTCGATCGAGCCATTTCAAATACAGTGTATTTGGTTCGGGCTGATACCATTCCAGCCCTCCTTTGTCACCATAAATTCTGATCCTCAGGTTGTTTTCATCACCAACTGAGATCTGGCTGGCGAATAGAATGGCCTTCGCTCCGTTTTCAAGTTTGCAGAGCACATTCCCATCGTCATCCAACTCTCTGCCCGGCACAAAAGTGGTAAGGTCGGCACAGAGCTCTACGATTTTCAATCCTGTTATATACTCCATCAGGTTTTCGGCATGTGTGCCTATATCCCCCATACAGCCGGCTTTACCAGACTTTGATGGATCGGTTCGCCATGTGGCTTGCTTGTACCCCGTTTCTTCAATGCGCTCCGATAACCATGCTTGTGGATACTCCACAACAACTTTCCTGATTTTGCCAATTAGCCCTTCTTTCACCCGGCGACGGGCTTCTTTCACCATAGGGTATCCTGTATAATTATGTGTCAACCCGAAGATGAGACCAGTTTGCTTCACAATTGAAGCCAGGGATTTTGCTTCATTGAGTGTAAAAGCCACAGGTTTGTCACACATTACATGAAAACCATTTTCCAAAGCCATTTTTGCCGGTGCATAATGCATGTGGTTTGGTGTGACGATAGAAACAAAATCTATTCTTTTTGATTCCGGGAGATTCTTTTCACGGTTTATCATCTCTTCGAAATTGGCATAAATCCGATCATCAGGAAGATGCAATGATTGTCCACTTTCTTTAGATTTTTCGGTGGTGCTGCTAAAAGCGCCACAAACAAGCTCAATTTCTCCGTCGATAAGGGCGGCACATCTATGAACACCTCCTATGAAGGCACCAACGCCACCTCCCACCATTCCCATTCTAATTTTTCTGCTCATGGTAATTATTTCTTAAATCCCGAATTAATACAAAGATTAGCCATTAACCAAAAAAACGTTCAAATGAAAGTTGATGCAAAATTGAGAGCAAGATTAAAAGGTTGGCATTTATTGAAGATTTAATCTTTAAATTTGTACCGATTTATGAAGCGTGTAGCATTTTACACTTTGGGATGTAAGTTGAATTTTTCGGAAACATCCACCATCTCCCGAATGTTCGAAGAAAGAGATTTTCAAAAGGTAGCTTTTGAGGATACTCCTGACATTTTCGTAATTAATACTTGTTCAGTCACAGATAATGCAGATAAGAAATGCAGGAGCATTGTGAGAGAAGCCAAAAAGATCTCACCAAATGCATTTGTTGCAATTATAGGATGTTATGCTCAGCTCAAACCCAGTGAAATTGCTGAGATTCCTGGGGTAGATGCCGTTTTAGGTGCTTCAGAAAAATTCAAACTGTTTGATTATCTGAATGATTTCGAAAGAATGTCGAATCCACAAGTTTATGCCTGTGACATCAGCCAGGCCAATACGTTTTATTCCTCATACTCGATTAATGATAGAACCAGGACGTTTCTGAAAGTTCAGGATGGTTGTAATTACGGTTGTGCTTTCTGTACTATTCCATTGGCGAGGGGAAAGAGCAGGAGTGACTCCGTAGAAAATATTCTCCAAAATGTAGAGGAAATTGCGCAGACTGGTGTGAAAGAAATAGTCCTGACCGGGGTCAACATTGGTGATTTTGGAATTCAAGACGGTCACCGAGAGGAAAAATTCTTTGATTTGGTGAAAGCTCTGAACAGCGTAGAGGGGATCGAACGGTTTAGAATTTCATCGATAGAACCTAACCTACTCACGAATGAAATTATTGAATTAGTTTCACGATCCAAGAAATTTGTTCCCCATTTTCATATCCCACTCCAGTCAGGGAGCGACACTATCTTAAGGCTCATGGATCGAAGGTATCGAACCGATTTATACCGCCATCGCCTTGAGACTATTAAATCCTTAATGCCCAATTGCTGTATCGGTGTTGATATTATTGTCGGCTTTCCCGGGGAAGATGAGAAAGAATTCTTAAAGACCTTTGAGTTTATTAATGCCCTGGATATTTCTTATTTGCATGTTTTCACCTATTCTGAAAGACCCAATACAAGGGCTAATGAAATGGGTAAAGTTGTGGAGCCGGGTGTCAGGGCCGAGCGATCAAAAATGCTTAGGAACCTCTCAGAGAAAAAGAAACGTAAGTTTTATGAGTCAAATATTGGTCAAAAAGCTACTGTGCTTTTCGAAAACGATATAAAAGATGGTTACATACATGGCTTCACAGAGAATTATGTTCGTGTGCGTTCAATTTATGATGAATCTATAATTAATATGAACATACCAGTTATGCTTGATAAAATTGATGGAGATGGAGTAATGCTGGCCGAAATATTAGAGCCTTCACTTGTGTTGGCTTAAAACTAAAAAAATCATTTAAATCAAATCAGAAAGAATGTCATTTGAATTAAAACTGTTCAGGGTAATAATTCCTGTTTCAGATGTCAATAAAGCGGCCAAGTTTTACTCTTCAATTTTTGGAGTGCCAGGTAAAAGGGTTAGTAAAGGCAGGCACTATTTTAACATGAGTGGAGTAACTTTCGCCTGTTACGATCCGGTTGCCGATGGCGATGGTGAGGGCATAGGCCCGAATCCAGACCACGTATATATTTCAGTTGAGGAATTCGATGATCTTTATAACAAAGTGAAGTCTGCTCAGGCAAGTTATGTTTCTGAAATCATCGATCAATCCTGGGGAGAACGGATCTTCTACTTCAACGACCCGTTTGGTAACAAATTAGGTATTGTAAAAAAAGGGACGGAGTTTACCGGTTAAACCAATTTCTAAAATTGGGCTTTACTTTGTTCTATGTGGAAAGAAAGAATAGATAGTGCCTATTCCAGAATTCAATCTGAGATCAACAAGACACCTCTTGAATATTCCTATCCGCTTAGTCATTTAAGTAAAGCCAATGTTTATTTAAAGCTTGAAAATTACCAGATATCTGGCTCCTTCAAGATTCGTGGTGTACTGAACAAACTTCTTTCCCTTGAGACTGGCCAGATTGAAAAAGGACTGGTTGCATGCTCTACCGGAAATCATGGAGCAGCTTTTGCTTATGCGCTTAAAAAATTTGGACATCAAGGCATTCTGTTTCTACCTACCAATACATCCAGGGCAAAAATTGAAGCGCTACACTATTACGATGTGGACCTCCAGTTTCATGCCACAGATTGCGTTATTACCGAGGGATATTCAAGGGAGTATGCGAAAACACATAATAAGCCACTTATTCACCCTTATAATGACATGGAAGTTTTAGTTGGGCAGGGAACAATTGCCAGGGAAGTTCTTGACCAATCCAATTTCAATGCAGACGTCATTATTGTTCCTGTTGGTGGTGGTGGCTTGATTTCAGGTATTGCTACTTATTTTAAAGAAGTAAGTCCGGATACTGAAGTAGTTGGAGCCCAACCGGAGAACTCGGCTGTTATGTTCGAATCGATTAAGCATGGACATATCGTCGATGACGACAATAGAGTGACTATTTCAGATGCCACTGCTGGGGGGATTGAAAAAGACTCCATTACATTTGAGATATGCCGGGATATGGTTGATTATTTTGAATTGATCAATGAAGATGACATCAGAAAAGGTCTGAAATTATTAATTGAACATCACCAGATGATTGTTGAAGGAGCTGCTGCCTTAACAGTTGCTGCACTATTGAAGAATTCTTCAAGATTTAAAAATAAGAATGTGATTCTCATATTGACGGGAAAGCGGATTTCCAATTCCCTTTTAAAAGAGTTGTTTTAATCGCGTTTGTTAAACTTCATATAATGAGAATGGGAAGTTCAATCGTAATACTGTTTTACTTATCTTAGTTTTCCAAACTAACCTATTCATCTCATGCGGATCATTTTCAAAAGATTTTTTCAAAGTTTGATTTCAGGAATTTTTTCAATGCTACTTCTGTCGTCTTGCGGTTCGGGTTCTCAATCAGAATCAAGTAATGAAACCGCATCAGAACAGCCAAAAGGTTTAGTCGAACAGGAGATTGACTATCAGTTAGATTCCCTTAATATGAAGGGATATCTGGTGTATGACGAGAGATTTGAGGGTAAGAGACCTGCAGTTTTGGTAGTTCATGAATGGTGGGGGCATAACGATTACCCAAGAAGCAGAGCAAGAATGCTTGCAGAATTGGGATATGTGGCCCTATCTATCGACATGTATGGTGATGGAAAAACGGCAGATCATCCAGAGGATGCACAGGCATTTATGATGGAGTCTTTATCAGATATGGGATTAGCAAAAGCCCGGTTTATAGCAGCCCTGGATCTTGTGAAGCAAAATGAAATGACGGATCCAACAAAGACAGGGGCAATTGGTTACTGTTTTGGTGGTGCGGTGGTATTACACATGGCCCGTTTTGGTGTCGATTTAGACGGCGTAGTTAGTTTCCATGGAAATCTGGGAACGGAATATCCTGCCGAATCGGGAAAAGTGATGAGCAGGGTATTGGTTTGCAATGGAGCCGATGATCCTTTCGTTCCGGAAGATCAGCATCTGGCTTTTAAAACAGAAATGGAATCAGCGGGGATAGATTATGAATTCATTGATTATCCTGGATCAGTTCACGCTTTTACAAATCCGGCAGCGGATGCCAGCGGGAAGAAATTCAATCTTCCTCTTGCCTATAATGAGGCAGCAGATAAGCAGTCTTGGGAAAAAATGAAAGTATTTTTTAATGAGATATTTGCTGATCAGCCAAATTGATTTGTCAAATCTGGATTAGAAACTATTTCTCTTTATCATCGATCTTCAGCATAAATTTGACTCGTTGTTTTGTTTCTTCCGGGTCATTGCCGACAGTAATATTGGAGCTTATTGAGTGCACCAGTTCATCGACTATCCTTTTGTCAAAGCCCAGGTGTTCGGCATATTTGTTGCAAACTTTGGTTTCATTTTCGTCAATCTCGCCATCAGCCATCATCATCATGACAAGGTCGTACATTTGATCAAATCTTTCCGCATCGTTGTCAGGATTGACAAACGGAATTTTGTCCATTCTTTTTTTAACCCTATTAGCTCGCCAGCTACCTGCGCCGTGTCTTCTGGCAATCTTGTAAAGCAATTCTACTTCATCATCATCAATATGCCCATCAGACATAGCCACCTCCCAAAGATTCTTAAGGTGGCTGTCGAGCAATTCTCTTTTCATTTTAGAACCGAATAACCCAAATAGACTTATATCAATTAAAGTTTTTTTAGATAGATAGTTGCTATTTTATGACTGGCGTTCATATAACAATTAATTTCAGGGCTTAATTTAAGAAAATCCCTGCACGTTGTAGAATTAATTATTAAAACCCTGATCATAAAATTGGAAAATTAAAATGAAATTGACGTATCATGTTAAGTAATACATCCTTCAAAACCGGTGAGGATTTTTATCATCGTCTAAATTTCCTTTTTAATTTATTGGTTGCTACACCACTACTTCCATTTGCTGTTTTGTATTTGTTAAGCATAAAGGATCAAATTCCAGACGTGGGATTGTCAGGGGTTGTAAAAATTGTTACAACGATTATATTGAGTATCGCTGCAGTAGTGATAGCTACCAAGGCGGTAATGGATTACAGGAATCAAAAGCTTCAGTTTGACCCGGCAGCTCCGTTAAGGAAAAAATTAATTCGGTTGCATGAAGCCCTGATTCAAAAATTTCTGTGGCTGGAAGTAGCATCATTTCTTTCAATATTAGGACTATGGTTGTCTCAACATAAAATTCATATTGTTGTATTCGTGATAATCCTTGTCATTTTCAGTCTAAAAAGACCTGCAATTAAGATGTTCGTAGAAGATTTGAAATTGAAAGAAAACGAATCTCGAATACTAAGGAATAAGGAATTAATCGAGTAAGGGTTTTTCTCAATCAACGAATTCTTTTTTAATTACCAGGGCATAAAAATCATTGCCAATTGGTAAATATCCTTGCTCATAACAAAAGGTGTAAACACTCCCGGCTTTGGTTGTATATGTACTGGTTTGGTAGTTGAAATCAAAGCCCCGTGACAGAAGTTTGTCTTTATGCACTTTTGATTTTCCATCCGGATTGAGGGTTGATAGAATACGCCGATTTCTTCTCAAGGTATTGTTTGTAGACCTGATATAATTGTTGGCGTCTTTGTTCAGAACGTTGTTAAAATCATTCCTACATTGCTCTGAACAGAACTTTTTATCAGTTCTACCCGTGATTTTTGCCCCGCAACTCAAACACTCTTTATCCATTTACAAATGATTACAAACGTTTACAAATGTAATTTAAATGACTACAAATGTTTATTATTCGACTAATTATTTTCGGCTATCCGTACTTAGCACCGTCAATTAAGTGTTGGCAACCAAAATAAATGTTTTATTAAAAATTAAAAGATTATGAAAAGTTTAAGAAACAGTGTGCAGTTGATCGGAAGGCTTGGTCAGGACCCCGAAGTAATCGAATTGAAATCTGGCAAAAAACTGGCCAAATTTTCACTTGCAACAAATGAAAGCTATCGCGATGCGAAGGGTGAAAAAGTAATGGAAACGCAATGGCATAATATCGTTGCCTGGGAACGCAAGGCTACCTTCGCGAATGACTATCTGAAAAAAGGAATGGAAATAGCCCTTGAGGGTAAACTCATCCATCGCGATTATGAAACTTCAAATGGCGACAAAAGAATTGCCACAGAAATTAACATGAATGATGTGGTGATGGTTGGAGGTAAAGCTTAAAAGAGTTTTGTCAAAATTCCATGGCGAACTTCCGGATCAACATTCTGGTGGTTCGCCATTTTTTGTTAAGCAGTTCACACACTCATCGCCATCAGCAAGTCGCTCTTGGTTATGATATGAACTTCATTTTTTTCATCTCTAACCAATAATGCCTGGTTATCTCTATTGATTAGCGAGCTTAGTACATCAAGGGTATTGTCCATACCCACAAACTGGAAGGTGGCATCCATGATTTCAGACACCGGTTTATCTTTTATTGAGGGATCTTCAATTAGCTTCTTTAGAACCCTTGCATCGGTAAGGCTGCCTACAAACTCATCACCTTCTTTCACGGGTAATTGATCAATGCTCCGATCATTCATCATTTTGATGGCCGTGCCAATTGTTTCATCCTTGGAGATATACTCCAACTCACTTCTTCCATTTCTTTTTGCTACTATGTCCTTGGCCGTTGCAAAATGACCGGATTCTACAAACCCATGGTCCCTCATCCAATTGTCATTATATATCTTGGCGAGATATCGTGTGCCATGGTCGGGAAGGATGATAACCATCACGTCGTCTTCATGAATATTTTCACGGGCATATTCCAAGGCTCCGAAAACGGCTGACCCACATGACCAGCCAACGAAAAGCCCCTCTTCGCGGGCAAGTCTTCGCGTCATTATTGCCCCATCTTTGTCAGTGACCTTCACAAAGTGGTCGATGAGACTGAAATCAACATTAGCCGGAAGAATATCTTCTCCAATCCCTTCTGTCAGGTAAGGGTAGATCTCCTTTTCATCGAAGACTCCCGTTTCTTTATATTTTTTGAAAACGGACCCATAAGTATCTATCCCAACAGTAGTGATGTCAGGATTCTGTTCCTTAAGAAATTTTGCCACTCCGCACATTGATCCGCCTGTACCAACACCAGCAGCATAATGTGTAATATTACCTTCAGTGTCACGCCAAATTTCAGGCCCGGTGGTTTCATAGTGGGCGGTTGTATTCGAAAGGTTATCGTACTGGTTTGGATAATATGAGTTTGGAATTTCTCTATTCAACTTTTTTGCCACCGAGTAATATGACCTCGGATCATTGGGCTCTACGTTAGTAGGACACACAATCACTTCAGCTCCGACAGCCCGGAGAATATCTATCTTTTCCTGAGATTGTTTATCAGACAAGGTGAAAATACACTTATAACCCCTCGCAATAGCCGTTAAAGCAAGCCCCATTCCTGTATTCCCTGAGGTGCCTTCTATAATAGTTCCTCCCGGCTTCAGTCGACCATCTTTTTCGGCATCTTCAATCATTTTCTTTGCCATCCGGTCTTTCATTGAATGACCAGGATTGAAATACTCTACTTTCACTAGAATTGATCCTGCTATTCCCTCATTTACCTTGTTGAGTTTAACCAGCGGTGTATTTCCAAGTGTTTCGATTATTGAATTGAAGTATTTCATTGGGTAAAAAATCGATGTTGAATCTTCCTCAAAGTTAACAAAAGGTCTACTCTTTTATTAAAAGAGAAAAATTAGAGGAGTACTGGCCAAAAAATCAGGTCAACCCTTCGGTTTGATATTCTACCATTATGATCCCTGTTGGTATAGAGTGGATCGTCCTGGCCAAAATCTTTGACAATGATCAATTCTTCCTGAATGTTTTTAAAGACGAGTTGCTGAAGCACAGAAAAACTCCTCATTTTGGAAAGCCATTCATTGAATTCTCTTCCACCAACGTTATCGGTATGGCTGTAGATCGTGATCTGATACTTATTAATATCAGCAATAGAATCAACAGTTTGATGGATTAATTGCACCTGTTCTTCATCAATAATATAACTGCCGCCACCAAAAAAAATACTAAGTTTAATCGGTTCAGTTTGAGAGAACCCACCATATGACATGCATGATAAAACCAGAAAATATAATAGATTCTTCAATTTTGGAATCAGTTGAATCAAATTACTATACTAATTTTAAGCGGTTGATTGATTTCATGAATATGAAATTACGAAAACTTAGAATGAAACGAAATGTGAAAGTGTTTGTAGAAATTTTAATTTTCCTGATGGCAATCGGTTTAGATGCTTACTCACAGGATGATTATGTCGTGACCCTGGCAGGAGATACTATCGTTGGCTTCATAATTATTCATCAGAATTCTAATTCCAATATTGACCAACTCTCACTCAAAGTGAAGGAAGGTAAAAGGCGCCAGTTTATGGCAACAGATCTAAGAAGTTTTTGGCTGGATTCAAGTATGTTTCGAACTATTAAATACATAGACCGCTATCAATTCATGGAAGTTCAAATGGATGGATACTTGAGTCTTTTGAAGTATAGAGCTAAGGGAGATATGTCATTCAATAATCAATTATTACATAAAATGGATGGTGCTCAACAAGAAGTACCACGTCTTGGGTTTAGTAAGATCATGGCGAAATTTTTATCTGAATGCCCTGTAGTTTTGAAAAAGATTGAAGAGAAGGAATACAAGTTATCTGATTTAGAAGCTATCATTATCGAGTATAATAATTGTATTGACAGTAAAAGTCGCAACATTCTGGTGCCGGAAGTTTCCGAGAATAAGGATGATATACCTGGCGTCACCATTAATTCAGCAAGCGAACAACAGTCAAATACAGTATTGACGATGTTGGAAGATATAAAATCCAGGTTTGAATCCTCAAATATTGAATCAGCAGACTTCAATTCTATCTATTCCGATATTCGGTTAAAAATAATTAGTGAAGAAGTTATTCCAAACTACCTGATTGACGCCCTTAGAAATTCAGTTTCACAGTCAGAAGAAATGGTTAAGATGGTTGATGCAATAGTCGAGTACCTACCCAAATGACCTGTGGTTTAAGAACTACCATATTTTTTGGTTCTTCTGCTTTTTTACAATTACCCAGTGTTTATGTTATATTTAGGTTGGTATTATCTATTTTTAGCTGATAATATTTGTTTTTAGAAAGTTTTTCAACTTTGATGGCTGACAAAACCAATTTATAGAGTGGAAGAGAATAACGAAAAAAGTAGGGATGAGATTTTTTCCGAAAGAGTAAGGGCAGGGAAGAGGACATACTTCTTTGACATCAAAGCAACGAGGTCAAATGACTATTACCTTACCATTACTGAGAGCAAAAGAAGATTTAAGGAAGATGGATTTGTATACGAGAAGCACAAGATTTTCTTATAC
This sequence comes from Bacteroidota bacterium, assembly GCA_027592755.1. Taxonomy (GTDB): domain Bacteria; phylum Bacteroidota; class Bacteroidia; order Cytophagales; family Cyclobacteriaceae; genus JAJCYL01. The sequence continues at coordinate 12,987 of JAQCLE010000087.1, forward strand.
AAAGAAGATTTTGATAAATTTATAAATGCACTCAACAATTCAGTAGATCATGTCAAAACGGAATTATTGCCGGGTGTGGATTTCAATGATTTTGACAGGAACGAAGACTCCACCAGTGACCACGAAAAGGCAGAATTAACAACTGATGACAATCCGGGGATCGAAAACGAGGTCGAAAGTGAGGAAAAAGCAGAGACTGAGGAAAGTGGAGATTCCGATCTTAAATGGGAGTAACAATCAACCAGAGATAAGAAATGAGCCCTTGGTTGAATAGTCTGGGGCTTTATTTTTGCAGACTATGGCATTACGCTGGACCATATATAGCTTAATTTTTACGATATCGCTTATTTTTCTTGGCTGGTATTTCGCTAATATCCTTTTATACCTCATTATTTCCATAACACTTGCCACCATACTCAGACCCCTGACTAATAGCCTGGCGAGACTTCATTTTTTGGGTGCACATGTTCCAAGAATAGTTGCAATTCTTCTGTCCTTTGTAGTCGTGGTTGGCTTTTTTGCGATGTTCATTGTTCTATTTATTCCTCTTGTTTCTGACCAGGTAAGTGTGTTGTCAAGGATTAACTATGATAAAGTTTTAGAGACGGTTTCGGGTCCACTCGTTGGGATAGAGAATTTTTTATTGGAAAACAATCTGGTTCAGGGGTCCAGCGGGATTATTGTTAAAACCCTGCGGGAGAATTTTCTTGATATTTTGGGCAGGATAAACTTCTCCGAAATAATTAACGACCTGGTATCATTTACAGGTAATTTTTTCGTGGGAATGTTGGCCACAGGATTCATCACTTTTTTTCTACTTTATGAGAATGGCTTGCTTAGGAATCAGATTATCAATGTTGTTCCCAATCAGTATTTTGAGTTATTTATTTCGGCACTATTCAAGATTGAGAAGTTGTTATCTAATTATTTATTGGGCCTTTTGCTTCAAATGTTTTCAATTTTCTCGATAGCTGCAATAGGTCTTTCCATACTCGGAATAAAATATGTACTGACAATTGCACTTTTCGCTGCTTTTGCGAATTTGATTCCATATCTGGGGCCCATGCTTGGAGCAATTTTTGGAATGATTGTTGGTCTTTCAACAGGAGGTGATGCACTTGTTTCCTATGCATCAATTCTACTGATGGTCAAAATTCTTACAGTTTTTGCGGTTGTTCAAGCCACAGATAATATCGTCCTTCAACCCCTGATTTTCTCGAAGAGTGTAAGGGCTCATCCTCTGGAGATTTTTGTAATTATATTTGCCGGCGCTAACATCGCCGGAATTACTGGAATGATTGCTGCGATACCAGTTTATACCATTCTAAGAGTTTCTACAATTGAAATCATGGGAGGCTTCAGAAAGTATCAAATCTTTAAAGTTTAAGAAATATGGCCCTAAAATGTGGGATTGTTGGTCTACCAAATGTTGGTAAATCGACTCTTTTTAATGCGCTTGGTTCAGCCAGAGCTGAAGCTGCCAATTTTCCTTTTTGTACCATCGAACCCAACATTGGCGTGGTATCTGTATCCGATGAAAGATTAAAAATACTGGAGGAACTTGTTTCTCCTGAAAAAGTAATACCGACGGTTATTGAGTTTGTTGACATCGCGGGATTAGTCCAAGGGGCATCAAAAGGAGAAGGTTTAGGGAATCAGTTCCTGGCAAATATTAGAGAGGTAGATGCTATTATTCATGTTGTGAGATGCTTTGAGGATGAGAATGTGATCCATGTTGCAGGAGGCATCGACCCGGCTTTTGATAGAGAAGTTATTGATATCGAACTACAATTAAAAGACATTGAGTCAATTGATAAACGGATTCTCAGAGTTGAAAAACTTGCGAAAACGGGTGAGGCTAATGCGAAGAAGGAACTTATGATTGCTCAAAAGTTTAAAGCACATCTGGTGTTAGGTCACAATGCAAGGACAATGGAGGCGGGGGATGGAGAAAAGGCGTTTGTAAAAGAACTGCAATTGTTGACCGCAAAACCGGTAATGTACATGGCCAATGTTGATGAAGCATCCATCATTTCAGGCAACAGACATGTTGACGCCCTTAAAGCTGATGTGGCCAGAGAGAATGCAGAAGTAGTGGTAGTTTCTGCATCCATAGAATCTCAAATCGCAGAAATTGATCCTGAAGAAAGGGAATTATTTATGGAAGAATATGGTTTGAAAGAATCAGGTCTTCAAAAATTAATTCGGGCATCATATTCACTTTTAAATCTCATCACTTACTTCACCGCAGGCAAACAGGAAGTAAGGGCATGGACTATCCAAAATGGTTGGAAAGCCCCTCAGGCCGCCGGGGTAATTCATACTGATTTTGAGAAAGGATTTATAAAGGCCGAGGTAATAAAATTGGATGATTACCAAAAATACAAATCTGAAAGTGGTTGCAGAGAGGCTGGGAAATTGGCAATAGAAGGTAAGGAATATCTTGTTAAAGATGGGGATGTGATGCATTTCAGATTTAATGTGTAACGACCTATCTGATGGTTAAAATAAAATAATATTATACCCCTTGAAATTTTTCTACTCGATTCACAAAAAAACTTTTGTATCTAACTTAGTGGAAAGGGGCTATAAAACTGTCTTATAACTATTAGTATCTGTTATTGTCATGTTATCCTCAATTATCAAAGATTCAAAACTTTACCTTGACAAGCCATACATAAAGATCGCATGGAATGGGAAGGAAGGCATCTTGATTAACCATTTTAAGGGTTTTGCCACTTATGAGGAAATAGTTGAAATAGGTCATAGAATATTGGAGGCTGTTGAAGTCGAAAAAGCCCACAAAGTGCTGTATGATGCCAGGGGGTTAGAAATAATTGACGACATTTCCAGGAAATACATTGTTGAGGATTTTACTCAACAAATGGCGGCGGCTGGTGTTGAATATGCAGGAACTGTTTTTCCACAAGACATTTTTGCCAGGGATTCAATCCATCAAATTCGTGATTCTTTACACTATCTGCATGATGTAAACCAATTCTTTGGTTCAGTTACCAAAGCGCTTGAATGGCTTCGCAGTATGTAATGCTGAATCTAATTATCAACGTGGTGATACACCATGTTGCCACCGACATACGTTCTCAGGACTTGAGCTTCGTGGATTTCAGCAACGGGTATAGTTGTTAAATCGCGATCAATAATTACAAAGTCAGCAAGTTTGCCTGGTTCAAGCGTACCTTTTATACCTTCATCAAAGGAAGCGTAGGCACCTGCGCAAGTATAGGCAACGAGTGCATCTTCCACTGATATTTTTTCAGAGGAAACCCATCCATCGGGTTTGATCTCGTCATTGGTTCGTCTCGTTACAGCGGCATAAATGCTTTCAAAAACTGATGGAGGTACAACAGGAGCGTCACTTCCAAACACCAGCAATGTACCGGCGTATAGTAATGATCTAAAGGCATACGTGGTCGCAAGTCTTTCAGGTCCTATGGCTTTTTCCGCCCACCGAAAGTCATCCGTTAATTGAAGTGGCTGCATGCTGGCAATGACATTTAAATCCTTAAATCTGGCAATGTCAAGTTCCAGTAGATGCTGGGCATGTTCTATTTTAAATCTTCTGTCACGCGGGCCATTCGTCCTTATCGCAGAGTCGAACATATCGAGCAGTTCATGATTGGCCCTATCACCAATTGCATGGATCATTAATTGGAGACCCGCTTCATCCGCATCCAGGATATAATTGATCATTTCTTCAGGAGGCATCACGTATAATCCGCTGTCTGATGGCATATCATTATAAGGCCTCATAAAGGCAGCTGTTCTTGATCCAAGAGAGCCATCAACAAAACCTTTTAGGGCGCCGATTTTAATCCACTCATCTCCAAAACCAACGGAATCAATTAACTCTTTCAATTGCTCCCAGTCTTTTAAAGGGACAGCGATATACGTTCTGGTCTTCAGGACATGCTCCTTTCTTGCTTCCTGGAAAACTTCAATATTTCCATCCATGTGGGTAACGGATGTAACGCCATTCGAAGCTAAAAAATCCATTGCCTTTCTTAACAGGTCAATGTTTTCGATCATGCTCCTTGCCGGTATGACCTCAAATATCAGATTCTGGGCGTTGTCCTTGAAGATACCTGTCAATTCTCCATTTTCTGATTTTACAATGATACCTCCTTCAACGTCGTTAGTTTTTTTAGTTATACCTGCTTTGTTGAGTGCTATAGAGTTAGACAACCCCATATGGCCATCAAGTCGTGATAACCAGACGGGATTATTTGGTGTTACATCATCTATCCATGATTTATCAGGGAGTTCACCTCCCCATAGGGTATGATCCCATGCACCCCCGGTTATCCAATCACCTGGTTTCAGTTTTGAAGCATATTCTGCAATTCGCTTCACAAATTCCTCCTTTGAGGCAGCATTTCTTAATTGAACGGAATTAAGTTCTAAACCTAGCTCCAGAAAATGGATGTGGCTGTCAATGAAACCTGGTGTTACCATCAATCCCTTCGCTTCAATAATTTGAGTGTCCTTACCGATTAGCTTATTGATATCTTTGGTATTTCCCAGAGCAACAATGGTATCCGCTGAAACTGCAATGGCCTCTTCCCATGGTCTAATTTTGTTCCCCGTCCAGATCCTTGCATCCCTGATTACGAGGTCGGCAGTGACTTTGGGTAATTCGTCCTTCTCTTTACTCCCAAATAGTAAATCAGTAATAAGACCCCGATTATACATGAAAATACCATAAGCTATAAATGCAACAACTACTACGTTGCCGATGGTAAATAGCTTTTTGATCTGTTCTAAATATGGAAACATGTAATTAATTAAATTGAAATAGGCACTTAATAAATAAATATTTTGAACAAATAAACCGTGTAAAATGCTTTATTAACT
>JAQCLE010000088.1 GCA_027592755.1 Bacteroidota bacterium
CAATATAAGCAATTTATGCCTGTTTTTATGCCTTCTCCCTAACTGTTTAGTGAATTTTTCGGGTTAAAGGAAATGGAGCAAACGGTGATCTAAACAGCAATCCGGGAACTGTACTTTTCTACAAGTGGATTCATAATCCAAAACCAAATTGGTGGCAACAAGGCCAGGGTCATCATTCCTGTATAGCCTGTTGGCATTTGAGGGCTGTCTTCTTTATGCTTTAACACCTGATATTTTTTACTGGTTTTGTAGTGATGATCCGAATGCCTTCCCAATTCAAAAAGCAATATTCTACCTACAGGATAAGCTGAATTCCAGGAATGTGCAGGTACCACCTGTTCATAGGTTTTTCCATCCTCTTTCAACTTTCGAGTGAGGCCATAATGCTGCATGTAGTTTACGGACTCCAATAATAGAATTCCAGTGAGCGAACAACCCAGGTAACCAATGATCCCATTTACATCAAAAATGGCGAATACAATTCCAATAAATATCAATTGAACGATCTGAAATTGTATCATTTCATTTTTTAGACTGAAGATACTTGAACCGATTTTTCTCAATCTCTCATTTTCGATTCTCCAGGCGGAGATATAGCTGGTTACGATGGATCTCATCCAAAAAAAATAGAGGGTTTCGCCATATCGAGCTGAAGCTGGGTCTTCCCTGGTGCTTACTTTTTTGTGATGACCACGGTTATGTTCAATGAAGAAATGGAGATACCCACTTGTGAGTAGCAGAGCTTTTGATAGAAACTTCTCCAACGCCGTAGACCGGTGGCCCAACTCATGAGCTACATTGATGCCAATTGTTCCTGATAAAACCCCCATTGATGTGATGTTCCCGATGTATTCGAAGGTAGTCATTTCATGAAATGAAATGTGATAGAGAAAGTAAAACAACAAACCGTATTGAATCGGCACCATGATGAACAACAGGAAATCATACCACCTCTCATGCGATACTCGTTCTATCTTATTTTCGTCGAGGTTGCTTTTATTCTGCCCAAAAAGAATCTCTATTATGGGTAATAAGAGAAGAAGATAAATCATACTCATCCAGGTGAATATGCCATCGAAGAGGACGGCTTGTAGAACCCCAACATGGGGCACAAATGCAACGAGATATTTGATCCTGTTGAAATACATGGATGGTGTTTTGTGCAAAATTACATAAACGAGAATGCGAGTCACAATTCTATTAGTCAATCACAACAAAACCCATACATAAACAGGGAAGTAAATTATATTTGGAAAGACCATATGAAATTGTTTCACATAATTAAAGATACCATTGACCGCGACCCAGCCAATTTATGGTTAAAGGAAATCCATATCGAAAAAGACGAGTTTTTAACAAAGAGGGGAACCATTGAGTAGAAATTGTACTTCGTTAAACAAGGCTCACTTAGGGTTTATTTTGACGATAAGGATCAGGAACTACCTCCGCTTATTGGTTTTAATGCTGTTGCACATCATTCAATCGCTAATTGGACACAAAAAGACTTTAGGGATTCTGCAGCCACACTAAACATCAGTGTTCTTCGTCATCCAGGGGGAACCAAGGCAAACTACTGGGATTGGCAGACGGGATGGTTTCAAACCGGGCCTCATGTGCCTTCTTCACTGGCCAATATCAAGCCCATCGGACAAAACCGCTATGAAGAAGTTACTTGGAATTGACGCCTGCAACGCTACACCGCTCTTCGTTTTAAATTTTCAATATTCCACAATCGGTTATGAAATCCAGGGTCTCAAACATGCCCAAGACCTGGGTTTGCCTGTGAAATTTCTTGAAATTGGCAATGAGCATAACTTGCCTCCAATCGGAGGTACAGATCAATTTAGGAACAGGAAACAATGACGGCCTTTTTAATGCCACAAAGGCATTGAGCATTCCTTTCAGTGCTACGCAAGGTTTAATGTACAGGTATAATCAAGCCAATTATACCGGAGCACCAGTTCCTTCCAATATAGAAGTTTGGGCCACAGAATATAATATGAGTGAAAATCTAGCGGGATCAAAACTTCAGCATAATGATACCTGGACCCATGCTCTTTATGTTTCTGCTATGAGCCACCTCCTGCTTTCAATACCCAAAGTGACGATGTTGATAAATCATGCTTTAACCAACCAACTTGAATTTGCAGCCATTGACATGGCAACTCACTGCATTACGGCGAATGCCATTGCCATGCGATTGTTAGGGGAAGCTTCCAAGGACTTGATAACGCCGCTGGGTTGGATTTCGACCAACAGCCGCAAATCAGTTATCGAACCACCACATATCCTTCTCTTTTTGGTTGGAAGTTTTGGAAAGGAGGCATAGAAAAAGTCTGGATAGTTAACTTGTCATCTGATCCTCTTCTAATTTTAGCTGATGATATAATTACTGGAACCAAGAAGTTTAACTTTTATAGCGCTGATCCGGCCCTGCAAGTAAATGGTGTTAAAAGTCTGGAACTTTTTAGCGGAACAACTAGTGATCAAATGACCATTCCGGCGTATTCAATTGGAGTAGTAGAGAATTAACATCAAGCATATTAAAACCACAATATTCTTGTATATGAGACCTCTGATGATTATTCTTAATCTACCTTAAAATCAACAATCACCGGTTAATTATCTGAAAGAAACTGTGTCGTGTCGTCTACTATAATTGAGGAAATGTATGCCATCACGAACGTGATGGCATACATTGAAAACCTAATTCTCTATTCGGTATTTTTTTAAAATGTCTTCCAGCAGGCACCATTTGGTAAGTGAAGCCTGGAAGAGGTTAATCCCAACAAAAGCTGTTAAGAAAAACCAACTGGAGTTGACCAATATGCCCAAAACCAATCCCGTCAATACTAGAATTCCTGCTACTGCTCTGATAATTCGATCTCTCATTTTTAATTTAATTTATATTATATTTATTATTAACTGACTTGATCAACAACTATATCATTGAAGATCATTGCGCATCCACTAACATCATACAAACCGTTCAACAGGCATCTGAAAAGCATGAAACGGCCTGATATCATTCTTGCCTGTGTTTAGTTTTTCGATATTGTCCATAATGGCACCAGCTTCATAATCAGAAACCAAGGCGAAAAACATTACTGAAGAATCTCCTCCCTTGGTACCTCCAAACCAATTGGCTGCATCTACAGGAAGATTCTCATTGTGAATACCCTGGATTTCAATTTTACTAAAAACAGGGACTCGTATTTTTTTGAGCGCACCCACCAGTTCTTCCTGGTATTCCTTTATTCCCAAAACAACTATCACTTTCATACTGTTTATTTAGTTTTCGTTTAACAATAAAACCTCGCCAATATGCTCATTGTCATCCCCTTTCATTAGTCCATTTGAAAGAGACGATAGTTTAGCATATTTCTTTTTTTCTGTCATGTAATAAATCAGCGGGACAATGAGTAGGGTTAGAAAAGTGGATGCAATTGATCCACCCATCAGAGAAATCGCTAAACCCTGAAAAATAGGATCGAACAGGATAACAAATGCACCAATAACCACCGTACCTGCCGTCAATAATATGGGAGTAGTACGTACCGCACCAGCCTCAATTACAGCTTTATCAATGGGCACACCATCTTTTAGCCTCAGATTAATGAAGTCAATCAGTAGGATAGAATTACGTACCATGATCCCTGCAAGGGCGATCATGCCGATCATAGAAGTTGCAGTAAAAAATGCACCCAGAAGCCAGTGGCCAACCAATATCCCCACAAGGCTTAAAGGGATCGCCACCATCATAACGAGCGGGACCTTGAAGTCCTGAAACCAGCCTACAATGAGTAAATAAATGATAACCAGGACCACGGCAAAAGCCCCTCCAAGGTCACGAAACACCTCATAGGTAATATGCCATTCTCCATCCCACTTGATACCAAATTGCTGCTCCATAAATGGCTCATCTGTGTAAAACTCCTCTAATTCATAACCCGAAGGCAGCACTACTTCATTCAGCCGTTTCGATGCCTCCATGATGGCATAAACCGGGCTTTCAAGGTTTCCGGCTACATCTGCAGTAACATACACAACCCTCTTTTGATTTTTTCTGAAAATACTCTTGTCCTGAACTGTCTGCTCAATTGTCATGATATCTCCAAGTGCTACCATTTCCCCTTTATTAGAGACGACATTGATTTTTTTCAGATCAAGAATTTCTGATCTTTCGGCTTCATCTAACCGAACATTTATAGGCACAGGTTGTATTTCACGATCATTGTGCAGGTAAGCGATAGTACTCCCTCCAAGAGCAGTGTTCAGTGTATTTGTTACTTTACCAGGGGATACATTTGCCATCATGGCCTTTTCCTTATCAATATTAAATTGATACTCTACCTGATCATCTTCCACCATCCAGTCTACATCCACTACATCGGCAGTTTCAGAGATGATCTTCTTAATCTGGGCGGCCACTTTCTGTTGATCTTCCAGATTATCACCATATATCTCTGCAACAATGGTTGAGATCACCGGTGGTCCAGGTGGGATTTCAACGATTTTGGCATTGGCTCCATATTGAAGGGCTATCTTTTGTATTTCGGGTCTTATCCGCTTGGCAATCTCATGACTCTGTAGGCTCCGTTCACTTTTTGGTAAAATGTTCACCTGTATATCAGCCATATTACCCGCTTTTCTCAAATCATAGTGCCTCACCAATCCGTTAAAATTGATTGGCGATGAAGTCCCAACATATGATTGGTAATTGGTTACTTCAGGCTGATTTTTTAGGTAAGAAGTTATTTCCCTGGCCACAACGGCAGTACGTTCGAGGGTGGTTCCCTCTGGCATATCAATCACTACCTGAAATTCATTTTTGTTGTCAAATGGCAACATTTTAACCGCCACCATCTTAAAATAGAGTAGAAAAAAGGAGGCAAAGAGCAACACTGTAATTGAGCCAATAAATGTCCATCGTTTCCAGGCTGAATCAAGCAGGGGCCGCATGCTTTTTTCGTAAGCACGGTAAATCCAGGTCTCCTCCAACACAAACTTTTTCTCCTTGCCCTTTTCGCTCTTCAGTAGATGATAAGCGAGATATGGTGTAATGATCAGAGCCACCAGCAACGAAAAAAACATAGCCATGGCCGCACCTATTGGCATGGGGCTCATATAAGGACCCATTAAACCGGAAACAAACACCATAGGCAAAACCGCTGCAATCACTGTAAATGTTGCAAGGATGGTAGGGTTCCCGACTTCATTAATAGAAGCAATGGCTGCCTGTAAGAATGGGAGTTTCCTCATCTTGAAATGGCGGTGCATATTTTCTGCAATGATGATCGAATCATCTACCACAATACCGGTGACAAACACCAAGGCAAACAATGTAATCCGGTTGAGGGTATAGCCAAAAAGGTAATAGATGAATAGTGTCAAAGCGAAAGTGACAGGTACTGAAAGGAAAACAACAAGGCCACCTCTCCAGCCCATGGATAGGGCCACAGCAAGGGTCACTGCCAGGATTGCCGTAGCCAGATGGATAAACAATTCGTGCACCTTATCTGAGGCTGTCTCACCATAATTCCTGGTCGTTTCGACATGTACATCAGCGGGGATAAGATCCTTTTTTAGCAATTCAATCTTTCCCAGGATATTGCCTGCCAGCTGCATGGCATCTGAGCCTTTGCGTTTACCTACTGAAATAGAAACCGCAGGAAATTCTCTAGTCGGTTTTTCGTTTTCTTTGCCATAGTTGGTGCTATATCCAAATGACACGTACTCCAAAGGAATTTGTGGGCCATCATAAATTGTGGACACTTGCTTCAGGTAAACAGGTGATCCATTCACCACATTTACAACAAGATTTTCCAGGTCTTCCGCCGTTCTCAGAAAACTACCGGTTTCTACCAGGAATTCCTGGTCGTTCCTCTTGAATGACCCAACCTCTGCTTGTTGGTTGGCCATCAATATACTGTTACTGATGATGTCAGTATCTAAATGATAAGCAGCCAACTTTTCCTGATCGAGGACAACACGTAACTGACGACTCCTTCCCCCATAAATTTTTGTTTCGCTTACATCATCTACTTTTTCGATTTCCTGAGTCAGTTCTTCGGCAATCCTCCGGAGTTGAAAATCATCATAATTTTCACTCCAGAGGGTCAAACCCAAAACAGGCACATCGTCAATAGATCTGGTTTTAATTAATGGGCGTCCCACTCCAATTGGGGTCTTGTCCATGTTCTTTTCGATTTCGTTGTACAACTTCACGATACTTCGCTCAATGTCTTCTCCAACATAGTAGCGAACTACAATAAAGGCTTTGCCTTGCAACGACTGTGAGTAGACATATTCTACTCCCTGAATATTGGATATAATTGCCTCAAGGGGCTTAACAACCATAGACTCAACTTCAAGGGCACTCGCCCCCGGATATTGAACCATGATGTCGGCAATCGGGACGTCAATTTGTGGTTCTTCTTCCTTTGGCGTAAGTGCAACACTGTAGATGCCCACCGCTATGAAGACAATCATTAGCAGTGGCGTCAATTTAGAAGTGATGAATTGGCTGGCAATATTTCCCGCTATTCCGCTCATGATTAAATGTTATTTGATATTTCAACTTTAATTCCGTCATAAAGCTTCGATTCTGAAGCAACGATATACTTTTCACCTGCTACCAATCCTGATAAAATTTCGACTCCTTCGGCAAACTCTTTGCCTGTCCGAACCCAGCGTAGCAGCGCTTCACCCTGGGTGCTTACCGTAAAGATTCCAGTAAGCTGGCCACGTTGATATATGGAAGTGATCGGTACCAATATTTTGCTTTCTGTTTCTTTCAGGAGGCTGACCCTGGCAAACATGCCCGGTTTGAGGCCTTCATTTGTAGTCAGCAGTTTTACTGACACTTTGAATTGAGGTCCCGAAAATTCTGAAGAAGGAATGATTTTATTCACCTGGCCGCTGAAGGATTCAGTACCGATATGCACTTCCACAGGATCACCTTCAGTGAATGTTCCAATTTCAAACTCCGGCACATTGATATCCACTTTTAATTCTTCCAGCGATTCAATGGCAATCAAAGGGCTGCCTGGGGTAGCCATAGCTCCTGGATTAATAAACTTCTGTGATACAAAACCATTGATTGGTGACGTCAGGCTGGCGTAGGTCAACAATTCTTCCAACTCAAGGATTGCTCCTTCCACTGATTGTGTCCTTGCTGTTGCAGCATCTCTTCCAGCGGTAATGTCATCCATTTCTTTTTGGGTGGCACTTCCCTTTTCAAAAAGCTTGCTTATTCGTGAGTAATTCTTGATGATATTCTGTAATGAAGATTGTGCTTCCTTCAAAGAAGAACCTGTAGACGCTAACCTGGCGTCTAACTCATTGCTTTTGATTGTCAACAATAACTGCCCTTTTCTTACTTTGTCACCTTCATCCACCAACAACTGTTTTACCTGGCCTTGTAGTTTGGTGCTGAGTATCAACTTATCATCGGCCACTACTTTACCGCTAAATTGGCGTTTACTCGATTGGGTAATCAGACTTACCTCTTTTACTGCTACCTTGAGTCTGGCTTCTTTCCCTACTTCAACTTCATTTTTTCCACAGGAAGCCAATATTCCGGCGGTTACCAATAGCATAAAAGGTAGTCTGAGTTTGTTTTTCATTCTGTTCATCTTATTTGATTATTTCTTGTTCTAGGAGCATTTCTAAATTAAAAATTAGTTGTTGATAGCGATTGAGGTTGTGTAGTTTGCTCATCCGTTTGTTCATTACATCTGCTTCTGCAGTAATGACATCTGATGTCTTTTCCAGACCTTCGGCATATCGGTCTGTTCTTACCCTAAACAGTTCCTCCGACTGTTCCATAGCCAGATCCGACAATTCCAATTGCTTCCAGGCTATAAATATTTCATTCTGTACCCTGGTCAACTCCATTTTTCCTTCTGAGAGTTTTTCCTCATAATTGATCACTGCCAATTCCTTTTGATAGTTGGCTTTTTGCATGCTGGCCAGGTTTCTACCACCTTTAAATATGTCCCACTCCAACATAGCCCCAAACAGATAGTTACTTGCTCCTGTTCCGGCCAATCGGCTGTCATTCCATTGGTAGTTTCCAAAAGCATTCAAGCGGGGCAACCAGGAGTTCCTCGCCGACTTCAGCTTGAAATCACTGGCTTTTGCCTGCATTTCCCAATATTGAAGATCTGATCGCTCGGTAGGAATATTGCTTACCGCGAGCATCTGGGCTGGTAAGTCCGTGTTCAACAGGATATCAAGAGGTACAATCAGATTTGCCTGGTCTGTTCCTATCAAATGTGCAAGTGAGCTGTTAAATGTATTTATCCGAGCCTCTGCTTCTATGAGCTGACTTTTAATTTCCGTTTTTCTCAGTTCTGCACCGAGAAGGTCAGCTTTATGAACCATTCCCTGTTCAAAGAGATCAATTGTTACCGCAAGATTGGCATTTCCTGCATCCAGCGATTTCATCAACTCCGTTTTTTGCTCATAGGCCATCTGAAGGTTGAAGTAATTTTTTCTCACCTCGATTGTCACCATTTTTTTAGACCATGCCAGGTTATGTTTTGATGCTTTTACTCCAAGCATTGCCATTTTGCGGGCTGCCATTCCATCCGGATTGATTATGGGCTGTTCAATCCTAATTTGGGTAGTATAGTTATCTACACTGCCAGGATCGTTTAATGAAACAGGATTGAAATCTTCTGTTGTTGTTTTCTCCTGCCTAAGTTTCAACCCAAATGCTGTCAAAGGATCGGAGGTAGTAATGTACGTTTCCGAGAGATTGATGCTGGGTAGGAAGATTGAATTGGCCATTTTTAAATCTGAGGTAGAAACCCCTATCATTTGTCCTGCTTGTCTTACTTTCCAATTGTTCTCCAGCGCCAGGTCAACAGCCTCTTTCAAAGTCAAATTAACATGCTCTTGTGCATTTACTCCCAGAGACGTTAGGATAAACAACACGACAACAACTAATTTATATTTTATCATATGTATATATGTTAATGTTTTCATGTTTTAAATCAAAAAAAATTAAATATTACATTTTGACATGCAACTAATCACGGTCAACACTTCTTCAAGATTAACAAAATAGAAAATATACTTACCTTCCCTTTCACTCCTGAGAATTCCCTTCAATTTCATATTATTTAAGTGATGTGAAATCAATGATTGTTCAACCCCAAGTTTTTCACAAATATCATTAACTGACAGTTTTTGATGTTCTTGCAGCAAACCTATAATCCCTAACCGTATTGGATGTCCAATAGTCTTTAAAATGAAAGCTACTTTCTCTAGTTTTTCCTGTGAAATGCTAAATGTTTCCATATTCGAATGCAATTATATGTCATAATATTCATATGTCATAATATTCATATGTTTTTTTTTAAGAAACGTGAGAAATAATGATTTTTTAGCTGTTAAATACCCTTGCGGCTATATTGAGGTGTAACTCCCACTCCGAATTGAAGAAAAGCAGTCATCAAGACCATAAAAAAAATACCATTTAATCATCCTCATTAGTTAATTCTAAAATCAACAATTACCGGTAGATGATCAGATAAAAACTGTGTCGTGTCATCTGCAATGACTGAGGCTTGATAAACATATTGCAAAAGACGATCATTCGCGAATACATAATCCAACCTACGATTACTACCATGATCACCCGGCTTTTCAATTAATGTTGGAAACGATCCGGTAAAAATGTAACCATCCTTTCTCATATTATGTTCTATATCCACAAACCCACCATCCATTAGTTTTATCAAAGCGGTATAATCGAGTTTCCCTCCATTCAGATTGTGCTCATTATATGCTTCATCCCTTTGTTCGAAAAATGGTTCTAATAACCCATGAGAATAATAGGATGAGTCGAGTGGACTGAAAGTATTGAAATCCCCCGCCAAAACAATATTTGCATCAGATGGTAGTTTTCCGATATCTGCAAGGATCAAATCAATCTCCTTCTTTCTAAACTCCCAATTGCTTGGATGTAAGTGAATGGTGTAATAATATATCCCGTTAACCATAGCACGGATTAATCCATGATGGAAACCTTCAGTAAATCTTTGAGCCTCTTCAATTGGAAAGCGTGAAGTCATTCCCGTCGGAAATCCACCTTCTTTTAACAACACAGAATATTGATGCCCCCAGGTGGCAGCATCTGTTTTAAGTTTTTCAGGAGTGTATTCATTGAGTTCTTGCATGAAAACAATATCCGCTTTTTGATCTTTCATCCAGGTAAGCCAAAGCGCCTTTCTTTCAGGCACTTCAGTAAATCCATACCAAACATTGTAAGTGAGAATGCGCAGATTGGAATCGATTGGAGGTTTGTTCTTAACCTCATTTGAACAAGAAGAAAACAGCAGGGTTGAAAGCAATAGGGATACAGAGATTATCCAAAGGCAAGATATTGGGGTTATTCTGTTCACAAGACGCTGTTTGTGGAGGCTGTACATGTAGTCAGGTTTCTTGTTTTATATGTCTAATACAAGTGTACAAAAAATAACATATGTGTTAGGATCTTTGTAATTTCTCATGACCAAATGAAACCTCAATATTTGTAAATTACAAGTATCAAATAGCCAATCACAAACATGAAAAAACACATCTTCATTATCCCACTATTACTTTTCGGCTGCGATCAAACAGTTACCGTCGTGACCAAATCAGATTTACCGGGCAATCTTTTCGAGTATTCAGATTCCGAACCTCGTTGGGTCAGTTTTGAGAATGCCACCGGAGCAAAAGGTGCAGGCGGTAAGGAAAATTTTGGGGCGAAAGGACACCCCTACAATTCCGTCCCTGCGGGTGAAACAATTCAGTTGCTTGATATTAATGGGCCAGGCATCATCAACAGAATGTGGATTACAATTAATGACCGGTCGAGGGAAATGCTGAGAGGTCTTGTGATCAATATGTATTGGGATGGAGAAACAAAACCAGCGGTTTCTGTTCCATTTGGAGATTTCTTTGGAATAGGTTTGGGTAGAACTGAAAAGTTTCAAACAGCGTTATTCTCTAATCCTGAGGGTCGTTCATTCAACACCAACCTACAAATGCCTTTTAAGCAATCTGCGAAAATCGAAGTTGTGAATGAAACCGGAAAAGAACTTGACATGATCTTTTATGATGTCGATCTGCAGTTGATCGATGATTGGAATAACAATTACCTCTATTTCCATTCCTACTGGCACCGGGACACGGCAAGCACTCCGGGAGTTGATTTTGAAATTCTCCCCAAAGTCAATGGTAAGGGTAGATTTTTAGGAACAAACTTTAGTGTCAATGCCAACCCCATTTATGGAACTAACTGGTGGGGTGAAGGTGAGGCTAAAATTTATCTCAATGGGGATGATGAGCTTCCTACAATGGTTGGTACAGGCACCGAAGACTATATAGGTACGGGCTGGGGACAGGGGCAGTATTTTCACAACTTTCAGGGATGTTCTGTTGCCGACACAGAAAACAAGCAATGGTCATTCTACCGGTATCATATACCTGATCCAATCTTTTTTAAAACAGATATAAAAGTTGTTATTCAACAAATGGGCGGCAGTCAACTGGAAGAAGTAACCGAAATGCAAAAGGAGGGCATTCCAATGTTACCCGTTACCATCAATGGAAGCCCGAAGCCTCTTCATATCTATAATCCTGAAGCGCCGATTGACCTTGCAACTGCTGAACTCCCGGCAGGCTGGACCAACTACTACCGCTCCGATGACGTGGCGGCAGTGGCTTATTTCTATCTGGACAAACCAATTAGCGATTTGCCTGAAATTCAACCATTAGCAATCAGGCAATGGCATTTGAAAGGAGATTAGATTCTCTTATAAAATTCCCTATTTATTTCCATTCAATTTCCACTAACTTCAGGAAATCACAGAAACTTATATCCCATGGACAGACGAAATTTTATTAAATCCTCAGCAGTCGCAGGAGGCGTAATAATGAGCCCCTTCAATATTTTAGGTCAGGATAAAAAACTCAATGTCGGCATCGTCGGCACTGGCTGGTGGGCTACAGACATGATCCTCCCGGCACTGATGCAATCCGGTCAATACAATATCATTGGCATCTGTGATGTTGATTCAGCTGCCATGGATAAATATGAAACCAAACTGGCTGGCTACAGTGTGACCAACGTCAAACGATTTAAAAACTACCAGGACCTATATAAAATGAATGGCCTTGATGTTGTTGTGTTGGCCACTCCTATTCACTGGCATGCCCTTCAGGTGATTGATGCTAGTAAAAAGGGCCTCCATCTGTTTATGGAAAAGCCCATTTTCTATGACATAAGAGAGGGACAGGCAATGAACCAGGCCGTCCAGGAAAGTGGCATCATGGTCCAGGTTGATTTTGAGAAATTGCAGTTCAAACCCTACCAGGAAGTTGCCCAATACATAAAGGAGGGAAATATCGGAGAAGTCAAACAGGTAGATGCTCAAATTCATTTTGGATCAGGTGACATCGTAGAAAAAGACATCCCTTCAACTCTCGATTTCGATCTTTGGTGCGGACCTGCGCCAGTTACAAAATATTTGTGTAAACCAGATTCCAATGTGATTGAGTGGCGGCGAATATCAACGTACTGTCCCGGCCACCTTTACGATTGGGGTATACATCACATCAATTCTATCCGGCGTATCATGGGATTAGGCATGCCAAATTCCGTCATGGCCATGGGCGGTATGGCAAGTTATGAAGTCACTGACAATCCCGATTATGCTTCAGCACATTTTGATTTCGATGGACTTCCGGTTCGTTGGAATCACAGAAGTTGGGGTTCAGTATCGTTCTCAAATGAAACTAACAACGGCATCTTTTTCTATGGCGAAAAGGGAACTATTTTCGTTGGTGACGGTGGATGGTCCGTTATCCCAAGAGGTAGAGATGCTCAAAGACAAGACTTTGGATGTCCAAATGACCGTGTTGATACCATCGGCGCTATAGAACTACAACTACGCGAATTGACTGCCGCTATTAATAAAAAATCTGATTCGGGTATTACAGCCCCTTTAGATGACTCGAGTCAAACTACAGTAGCGGTTAACCTTGCCAATATCTCCTATCGGACCGAACAAAAAATATACTTCAATGCTTCTGACTACTCGATAAAAGGCGATGCAAAAGCTCAGGCAATGCTCAAAAGAGAATACAGGAAACCTTTTGAACACCCATTTAAAGGGTAATCAATTATAAAATCCCCTCCTGGGAGTAAAAGGAGTGGATTTACATTTGAGTATCATCAAAAACCACCTCTAAATCTCCTACCAGGGAGGAGACTTTTAAGTTTGCACCATCAACTAAATAAAACCTTGCTTATCCAAAATAGGAAAATCTTCATATTTGATTTCAATTCGTTTTTTGCCAACTTCACTTCATGTTTAAAAAACCGACTTCATTGAATATTAGAATAATCGTTGTCCTAATATGTTCTGGCCTGTATTCCTGCCAGGAAAAAGTTTCATCAATGAGTGGATTAAATCCAAACAAAGCCTTATCCGCTTTTCAAATAATGGATGGTTTTGATATAGAACTGCTCGTTGCTGAGCCGCTGGTCTCCGACCCGGTTGCAATGGAAATCGATGAGTTGGGCAACATTTACGTCGTAGAAATGCACGGCTATCCACTTGACAAGAAAGGTTCGGGCATCGTCAAACTAATAACTGATTCAAACGGAGATGGAAAACCAGATAAGAGTCAGGTGTTTGCCGATGGCCTGATTTTACCTACTGGCATTATGAAATGGAAAACCGGGGTAATTGTAGCGGACCCACCAGATATCCTTTATCTGGAAGACACCAACAATGATGGTAAAGCAGATGTCAGAGAGGTCATGATCACAGGGTTCGCGCTTTCAAATCCACAGCACAATGCCAATTCGCCTTTATTGGGTATAGACAATTGGATCTACATAGGGCATGAAGGACCAGCCAGGCCTAATGTTTATGTGAAAGAATTTGGTGACACCGGTTCACCAATTCGCTTTCCCGGTAACCCCGAAATTCCGGGTCTTCAGGATTTGGATGGAAGTGTGAGGCTTAAACCAGACGCCAGAAAACTAGAAGCACTTTCAGGAAGCACACAGTACGGGCATACTTTTGATACCTGGGGTCATTATTTCGGTGTAACTAACTGGAACCACATCTACCATAACGTTATGGCAGCAAGATATATCACCAGGAATCCTAATTTGAGGTTGGCGAGTGCTACAGAATCAATCTCCGACCACGGAACTTCGGCTGAAGTTTTCCCAATAACCCTCAAGCCTCAGCATCAACTGCTGACAGATGTTGGTGTGATTACTTCGGCTTGTGGCGTCACCTGGTATTCAGGAGGACTCTTTCCTGAGAAATTCAATAACGTTACTTTCGTTGCCGAACCTGTCCACAATCTCACGCATGCTGATGTAATTTCGGATAAGGGCGCCACATTCACGGCCAAAAGACTTATTGAAAATCGTGAATTTCTATCTTCAACTGATTCGTGGCATCGCCCCGTAAACTTCTACATCGGACCGGATGGTGCCCTTTACATGATGGATTACTATCGCCAATACATAGAACATCCTGAATGGATGAGTGAGGAAGTTGCAAACTCAGGGCAATTGTATAATGGAGATGATAAAGGACGAATCTATCGAATAACTCCTACAGGATCATCAACTCAGTCCTGGGTTGGCAACATTGATTTATCAAGTGCCTCAACAGAGGATTTAATTGCCTATTTAGCCAGTGATAATATCTGGTGGAGAAGAACTGCTCAACGACTGCTTCTCAACCAAAATAACCCTTCTACTGTTGATGGTCTGAAATCATTTATTGAATCAACAACGTCGGGGGTTGGGTTGGTTCATGCCTTGTGGCTCCTGAATGAATTTGAAAGCCTTAATAAGAATCACCTGATTAAAGCGTTGAAACATGATGAGCCGGGCGTCCGGGAAAATGCCCTTTTGTTGTCAGAGTTGTACATGGACGATTATCCCACGCTAATCAACGCTCTCCTACCACTGCAGGATGACCCAGATCCTAAAGTGCGCTATCAGTTATTGCTCACTTTAGGCAATCTTCCTGACCAGTCCTTAGTCAGGCAAAAACTATTAATCAAAGATTTGGGTGACAAATGGGTGCAGTTGGCTGCAATCTCAGGTGCCCCTGGAAAGGAGCTGACTATGCTTAAAGAAGCATTGGTAGAGCAATCAAAAATTGCAGGTGAAAGTGGGCGCTTATTTATTAAAAATCTGTCACAGGGGATTACCTTTTCAGAAAAAGAATCTGACATTCTGGAAGTTATTGACCTTGCGCTATCGAACCAATCCATGCCGGACAACTGGTGGTCTTCACAAATGCTTACTGGCTTAAGAAATGGACTTGATGAAAGTGGGGAAACTTATACCGGTTTGCAAACTCGTCAGAATGCGTTACTGAAGACATTTAATGAAAACAGTAATAATGGAATTCGAAGATCCGCCATCGCTCTTTTGATGGAAATAGGCATAGATGCTTCATCCGCTCAAAGACATTTTAGATCAGCTGAACAAATTCTAACCGACTCCGAAAATAATGCTGACTTCAGAGAAGATGCGCTCTCCTTATTACGCCTGGATGGCAATCGCAATGACAGTACGCTGCTGCAAAAGCTCATCAATCCGGTGGAAACAGAGTCGTTACAAAAACTTGCTATGTGGGTTTATAGTGATCAATCGAGCGTTGAATCAGCGAAATATTTCGTTCGAAATTGGAAATCTTTCACACCCTCTCTGCGTGATGAAAGTATGAGACGACTCGTTTCATCAGAAGAAGGCATCATGGTTTTGATCGATGCACTCACCACTGATGCCATACAAAAAGATGCAATGACCTGGCCCCAAAAAGTAAGGTTGATGAATAATAGAAATACGGAAATAAAGAGATTAGCCCGCAACCTTCTTGCTTCTCCTGAAACATCGAATGAAGAATTGATGGCCAAATACAAAGATGCGCTCGCAACCAAAGGTGATCAACTTAAGGGTGTAGCGGTATTTAAAGTTTATTGTGCTTCCTGTCACCAGGTCAATGGCGATGATGGCATTCCCTTTGGCCCCGACCTGGGATCTATCCGAAACAGGGAAAAACAATTTATCCTCAATGATATCATCGATCCCAATCAGTCAATTGCTGACGGTTACGACCTGATTACCGTTACATTAAAGAATAATGAGACATTTACGGGGGTAGTAACATCTGAAACGCCAACCTCAATCGCTGTCAGGTACCTTGATGGTGTGGACAAGATCATTGCCAGGGAAAATATTGCAGGAATTGAGGTGATTGAAACTTCAGCTATGCCTGAAGGTCTTGGTGGTTTGATCGGCAGCGATGAGATGACCGATCTATTGTCTTTTTTAAAAGCAGAATAGGCATAAAAAAACCCCGAATCGCTCCGGGGTTTTTATTTCTTAACCTTAATCAATATTATAATTTCGCGATGAGATCAGCAGTTCTGTTTGAATAACCAGACTCATTGTCGTACCATCCAACGATCTTCACAAAAGTACCACTACAAGCTGTCAAATCGCTATCAAGGATACATGAGTGTGGATTACCAACAATATCAGCTGACACAATTGGGTCGGTTGTATATTCTAAGATCCCTTTCATTGGGCCGTCTGCTGCTGCTTTTAAAGCAGCGTTCACCTCTTCTTTGGTAACCTCTCTTTTAACAATGCAAGTCAGGTCAGTGACTGAACCAGTTGGAATTGGAACCCTCATAGCAATACCATCGAGTTTACCTTTCAGGTGAGGTAATACCAAACCGACCGCTTTGGCGGCTCCAGTAGATGTTGGCACTATTGATAGAGCTGCTGCTCTTGCCCTTCGTAAATCTTTGTGTGGGGCATCCTGAAGATTCTGATCACCCGTATAAGCATGTGTTGTCGTAATAAAACCTTTTTCAAAACCAAAGCTATCATCCAGGACCTTTGCCATAGGAGCCAGGCAATTGGTGGTACACGATGCATTGGATAATATTTTTTCGTCTCCGGTAAGAATATCCTCATTTACGCCCAATACAACGGTAGGGATTGCGCCTTTAGCCGGGGCTGAGATTACTACTTTCTTCGCACCTGCATTCAGGTGACCACCAGCTCCTGCTTCATCAACAAAAAAACCGGTTGATTCCAAAACAATATCAACGTTGAGGCTTCCCCAAGGAAGTTTATTAGGATCCCTTTCAGCGTAAACAGGGTATTTTTTACCATCAACGATGAGATGTGAATCATCACTGCTAACAGTACCTGGAAACCGGCCGTGAACGGAA
Source organism: Bacteroidota bacterium (assembly GCA_027592755.1). Lineage (GTDB taxonomy): Bacteria > Bacteroidota > Bacteroidia > Cytophagales > Cyclobacteriaceae > JAJCYL01. Next base: position 17,287 of record JAQCLE010000088.1, read on the forward strand.
TCATATTTCAATAAATGTGCTAACGTCTTTGTGTCAGTTAGATCATTCAAAGCAACTATTTCTACGTTACTTTTTTTCAGCAAGGCCCGAAAGGTTAATCTGCCAATCCTTCCAAAACCATTAATCGCGACTCTATTCATTAGTGTTTTGTATTTAGTTAAACCATGAAATGAGGTGCAAAATTACAAGGGGGTAATGCCATTTCAAACTAAAACGAGCACAACTATCCGAAAGTCTAATTTCAAAAAACGGATAAAATAGCGGAAAAAGTTCAAACCTTTGAGG
>JAQCLE010000194.1 GCA_027592755.1 Bacteroidota bacterium
GCAAAACGTGGCAAACATTAAGCATTACGGGATATTGCAACTTTATTCATAAAGGTTCGGATGAGTGTGCAATCAAACACAATAAGTTTTCAAAAGACAATCCACTTACGATAAGAATCTTCAACGACGGAGAAGATTACCTCGTAGTTGAAAATGAGCTAAAGGCAAAGAAACAAGAAATGAAATCAACCAAGGTTGGATTGGAGAATATTAGAAAAAGGTACGATTATCAATCTGAGAGACGTGTGATTATCTCTGAAAGTGAATCTCACTTTACGGTCAAACTTCCTATCCTCACCTCAATCCAATTCACTTGATAAATGTCGTTATAATAGAAGACGAGCGTCTCTCTGCAGATCGATTACGCAGAATGCTGCTCAAATATGAAAATGACATTACTGTAAAAGCAGCATTAGATTCTGTTAAGTCCGGAATTAAATGGTTCAAGGAAAACCCACCTCCTGATCTGGTATTCCTTGATATTCAATTGAGTGATGGAACCGCTTTTGATTTGTTGCGTGAGCTCAACCAATCTCCTCCTATAATTTTCACCACGGCTTACGACCAATATGCCGTTAAGGCATTCAAATTCAACAGTGTTGATTATTTATTAAAACCACTGAACCAGGATGAGTTAAACAGGGCTCTTGATAAATTCATCAGATCGGTATCCGAGGATAAAGTCCAGTCGGCCGGGCAAGTCTACAATAAGATTGATAATTTCCTCAATGGGGATTTCAAAAAACGCTTTCTTGTAAAGGTTGGTAAGCAGTTTCGGAGTATTGAGGTGAGCAATGTGGCCTATTTTATCTACGACGATGGCTTTACCTATATCTGTGATAAAGCAGGGAAACGTTTACCCATTGATCATTCCCTCGATAACCTGGAGAATATGCTGCATCCCCTGGAGTTTTTCAGGGTTAACAGAAAATTACTGGTTGCACTATCTTCTATCAACCAAATTCATACCTATTTCAACGGAAGGCTGCTCCTGAAACTTAATCCGGCAATGATAGAAGAGGTCGTAGTGAGCAGGGACAGGGTGAGTGATTTCAAACGGTGGATGGATGTCTGAATCTTGGAGATTGGTTGATTGTTAGATGATAGAACCAAAACGATTCTCCGATAGACATGCTATAGTATTTAATCTGTGAATCCTTTTCAAACAAACTCTATCAACCAACGTGATAGATTCACAAATTATATTGCTTTCGATAATGGATAAAATTTGTCTGCACATCCTTAATAAACGTTGGACAGATTAGTTTAAAATAGACCAAACGATTGATAACCAGGACATGATATGAAACGAGCAAAATTTATATTAACAGCACTTTCAATTTTTCCATTTACTCTGTTAACGAGAGCGAAAACGAATTGGTCAATGAAAACTGATGAGGGCTTCAAAGTAAAGGCTGGCGAGGCTAGATTTGGAAAACACTTTGAAATGAAAGGTGTTACGTTAAACAACCTTGATATTAAGATCTCAGGAGCTGATACTGAAAATGATTTGGCCGTTTTTTGAGCAGACCGGACTTACACCAAATGGTGGACCTCCATTACACATTCATCCTTTTCAGGATGAGTGGTTTTACGTTATTGAAGGAGAGTATCTTTTTCAAGTCGGGGAGATTAAGTATGAAATGAAAACAGGAGACACGATTTTTCTTCCGAAAAATATTCAACATGCATTTATACAGTTGACACAAAAAGGAAAAATGATTGTTTCGTATTTACCCGCAGGGAAAATGGAGTCATTTTTCAAAGTTACCGATAAGTGGACTTCTCCACCGACAAAAGAAGAGATCGCAAGAGTTTTCGCGGACCATGACATGAAAGTTGTCGGAGCTCCTTTGTCAGTTGACAAATAAAAAAAACGTTACAATGAGGTTGGGTATTTCTACCCGACCTCATTGTTGTCTAACCCCATGTTGGAAGGCTCGATGACAAACTTTTTAGCCAATTAATTTCGGCGACCCCGGCCCCGGGATCCATCTCGCTCTGGCCCCCAATTTGATCTCCGGTCCGTTCTCTGATCTCTCATTGCAGTTCGTTGTTCATCCGTAAGACCTGCTCTAAATGCTTCGCGTTGCGCTCTCACAGTTTCGCGATTGCTTTCAAGCAATGTTCTTTGTTCATCTGAGAAGCTTGCTCTCAAAGCTTCCCTCTGCTCCCTTCTGTTCAGTTCAGAGTTTTCGAGAATTGCCAATTGCTCTTCTGAGAGCGTAGCTTTGAATGCATCCCTCAATTCCTGGTGGTTTGCCCTGTTCTGTTCGAGTGTCGTCAGTTGCTCTTTTGTCAGGATATCCGCAAACTGTTCCGGTATCTCCCTCGCAGGGCCATCTAAATTCTGAGCCATCGCTGCTCCCATAATGAGTGTCATCATTACACTGGTGATCATTTTGCTTAACAGATTTTTCATTTTATTATGATTTAAATTCATCTATTTGATCATCAGAAAGGCTAAAGGTTTAATTCTTGGAAAAAGATTATTAATTGGCGCAACCTAATTCTGCGGACAAGAAGACAGAGAAGGAAGGTCGGTTATTGCTACCTAACCTTGGGAGTTTCAATTTATATAATACAAGAAGACAGAGGTTGCTATTTAAACTTTCTCCAATGGATGAATGCATTAAGAAGAAAACTGAGTGAAGCAACGATCTCAAGGAATACCATAAAACCCGATTTATTGTTTGCGTTCGAAAAAAATAAATCATTAGCGGCCACAACTATAAATGTACATCTCCTAACCAACTACTAATAATAAGAGACCGTTGCAAAATCCTGTTGTTTCTGGGATCAATTATTGATTGTCAAGATTTTTGAAGTTTTCCTG
>JAQCLE010000089.1 GCA_027592755.1 Bacteroidota bacterium
GAAACTATGACCATTTCAATCAATTTATTGACAAAGGTATTTCCGTGGTTTTCGTAGACCGGATCACCAAAAAATAAATTCCAATAAAAATCAATTTTTCCGCGGGAGATTCCTGCCCAGCATGTTATCGATAAAAAAGAAAGTCAGGATATAGTTGTATCGGAAACCATAGAATTGAAAACCTAACTTTTAATCCGTGAATCATTGTTAAGAAATTATCTTATAGAAGAAAGTCTTAAGACTATCATGGAAGGGACTGATGATTAAGACTTCAGAAGAAAAACCGAGGTCAACCCCCCGGTTATTTTCTTTATTTCTTTGAAAAAGCCTTTTCGAGGTCTTCAACAAATTTCTTTGAAACTAACCTGGGTTTTTCGGCTTGATATTTTTTCAAAACACCCAAAGCTTTGTTCCCAACCTCAATGAGCCCAACAGGGTTTTTATCATAGTTGTAGCTTCCGATAACCCAATCCAATTCTTGTTGTAATTTTACCTCAATACCCAATTTTTCCAATTTAGCTTTAGCTTCAACGCATGCTTTTTCAGCTAATAATTTTGATTTACTCATGATGCTTAATTTTAGTGGTTCGTTAATAAAGCAAAATTACATGTTTGTGATTTGAGTACAAAAAAACACGTCGTTAAAAATGATAATCTATGAAATATCGGGAATAGTAATGCGCGTACTTTTAAGCAGAAGTATCTTTCTTTAGATTATTATTATATGTGATACCTATCAATCATCAGCTGTGAACCTTTTTCCTAATGGAAAAAGGTAAGTGACACTGATCCCGTAAATGGTATTACGCGAGTTATCAGGAATTCCGGAATCCAATGTGACGGGGTTCAAAAAATTACCAATGTCTAAGGTGAAATTGCCTTCTATCTGAAAGGCTCCAAATGAGAACTCGCGAAACAAGCCTGCAGTAAGCTTTAGGCCATAGTTAAACTTTTTGTCTCTATCAGGATCATAGAGATAGGTATACTCCACTGTTTGAGTGGTTGCTGGATCTATCGGGCTAGTCAGTTTATGGCTCAACATCCAGCCTACAAAAGGACCCATATTCGCCATAAATTGCCATTTCCGTTTACCTAAATAAACGTTTAGCATGAAAGGCACCTCTAAATAATTAAAGATTGTTATTACCTGATCAATAGGATCTTGAAAGCTCATTGAGTAGCCTTTCTGGGTAATGTTCACCTCCCCCTGAATACCAAAATGCGGTTTCGGAAAATGCTTGACTACCAAACCCCCTGTGGCTCCCAAGATTTGACCGGTTGGTATCCTTGTCTGTAGAATGACCTGGTTAACAGTTGCCCCTGATATGTTGTATCCACCACGGACACCAACATACCACGAATGTTGGGCGTCAAGTCCTCCATAAAACGAACACAGCAAGAATAAAAGTGATGCTTTCCGAAGCATAACAAAATAGGATGACCGGAATCCCTATTTTTTGGCTTTTGATGATTTTTTTGCCTTGTTTTTGGGTTTAACTGCCACAGGTTTTGCTTTTTTTGGCCGTCTGACCTCAAATGACCCATTGCTAATCTTACCTTTTTTGGTCTTAATATCTCCTTTTCCCATAATACCAAATTTAGACCAAAATAGTGGGTTGTAGAGAAATTGTTAAAGAAATATCAATTGTCAAATCTCTTAACAGACACAACATCCTCTATTGCTATAAGCTTTTCCATTAATATCCTGAGATGAATGGTGTCATTTACATACAATTTGATGTTTCCGGTAAAAATCCCATTGTCGGTGTCAATGGTAATTGATCGCATATTCACTTTGAGTTCATTGGAAATGATTTTTGTGATGTCATTTATTAGGCCAATCCTGTCGGTTCCTTCAATCATAAGCCCGGCCAGGAAGGCAATTTCTTTTTGGGAGGTCCACTTGGCCTTCACGACCCTATAACCATAGTTTGACATTAATTCGACCGCATTTGGGCAAGAGGTTCTGTGGATTTTTATACCATCGTTCACAGTTACGAATCCAAACACTTCATCTCCGGCAATAGGATTGCAACATTTAGACAAGGTATAATCCACGACATCCATGTCCTCACCTATCAACAACATGTCAGGATCTTTTTCTTTTTTCTGAGTTAAATGCTTTTTTAGTTCTTCCTCATCATTAAACTTCACCCTTGATTTTTTGAGTCGTTCCTGACGATAATCTTTAAATCGCTTTATTTCAGATCGATTAATAACTCCCTTACCAACCTTGTAAAAAAAATCAAGAGGCGTTTTTGAATTGAAATATTCCGATAGCTGTTCGACAACCTGGCTGTCAAGCGTGAGTTTTAGCTGTTTAAGTTTTCTTTTAACAATCTCCTTTCCTTCAGCAGCAATTTTCTTTTTCTCACCTTTTAAATAGTCTTTTATTTTGGCTTTCGACTTTGAACTAACCACGAAGCGAAGCCAGTCTTCATTCGGTTTCTGTTTTGAAGAAGTCAGAATCTCTACCTGATCTCCATTTTTCAGTTGGTGACTCAACGGCACAAGGCGTTGGTTAATTTTTGCTCCAATACATTTGGCTCCAACTTCCGTATGAACTTCGAAAGCAAAATCAAGTGCTGTAGCACCGTTTGGTAATGTTTTCAAATCACCCTTCGGTGTAAATGCGAAAATCTCTTTAATGAAGAAGTTTCCCCTGAAATCATCGAGGAATTCGATCGCATTTGAATCATTCTGTTCGAGTGTTTCTCTCACTCTTTTAATCCATTCCTCCAGGCCATATTCATTGGCACTTGGCGTATTGTCCTTGTATTTCCAGTGAGCAGCATAACCCTTTTCAGCTATCTCATCCATTCTTCTCGCTCTAATTTGAACTTCTACCCACTTACCGGTATCACTCATTACCGTTGTATGAAGGGACTCATATCCGTTGGACTTTGGTGTACTTATCCAATCACGAAGTCTATCCGGATTTGGCTGATAAAAATCTGTTACAATCGAATATACCTGCCAGCATGCCGCCTTTTCATCTTTGGGTTTTGTGTCAATAATTATTCTTATGGCGAACAGATCATATACCTCTTCAAAAGGGATGCTCTGCTTCTGCATTTTATTCCAAATTGAATAAATTGATTTCATCCTTCCCTTAATTTCGACATTGAAACCTGCTGTTTTCAGGCTGGTCTGTATTGGTTTGATGAAATTTCTAATAAACCTTTCCCGAGAATCCTGTGTTTCTTCAATCTTCGACTCGATCTCATTAAACACCTCCGATTCAGAAAATTTCAAATGCAGGTCTTCTAATTCAGTTTTGATTGTATATAATCCTAATCTATGCGCTAATGGAGCATAGATATACAAGGTTTCGGAAGCAGTCCTAAGCTGTTTATTCCGAGGCATGCTCTCCAAAGTCCGCATGTTATGAAGTCTATCGGCTATCTTAATTAATATTACCCTAACGTCATCAGATAAGGTAAGAAGCATTTTTCTGAAATTCTCTGCCTGCTGTGAACTACCATATTCAAACACTCCTGTGATCTTGGTCAGCCCATCAATAATTCTGGTGACTTTCCCACCAAATTCGCGTTCAATATCTTCTAATTCGAGTTCTGTATCCTCAACCGTATCATGTAATAGCGCTGAGATTATTGAAGTCGTTCCCAAACCAATTTCCTCAACGCAGATTTGGGCCACACTTAGCGGATGATAAATATAAGGTTCGCCTGATTTCCGACGCATTTCCTTATGAGCTTCAAGAGAGGAGTTAAATGCCTTTTTAATTAGCCTGGCATCTCCGTCCTTCAAAAGTGGCTTAGCATGGCGAAGTAACTTTCTATATAGTCTTAGAATCTCTTTCCTCTCCTCATCAATTTCTTCAATCGCCCTTGAATTACTCATCCTTTTTCAAAAATGTTCAGTATGTCGATTAAAATTAATTTGATACTTTTGCATCTTCTTTTTGGCGGCGGGTGTGGCGAAATTGGTAGACGCACTAGACTTAGGATCTAGCGCCGCGAGGCATGGGGGTTCGAGTCCCTCCATCCGCACTTTAAATACCCTCGGCCCCAAACTATCAAAGGACTGAGGGTTTTTGTTTATGGAAGAAATTAAATTCATATAATCTTGGAAATAACACTCGATAAAATCACTCAAACCGAGGCCTTAATTAAAATTAATTTAAAGCAAGATGATTATCAACCTAAGGTCGATGAAAAGGTAAGAGAATATAGCAAGAAAGCCAATTTAAAAGGTTTCAGGCAGGGTAAAGTGCCAATTGGCGTAATCAAGAAGATGTTTGGTAAAGCGATCATTGCCGAAGAGATCAATGATCTTCTTTCCAGGAACCTCAATGAATACATAAAGGAGCATGATCTTCAGTTATTATCAGATCCTGAGCCCAACCAGGAAAAAGTTGAGGACATTAATTGGGAAGATCAGAAAGAATTTGAGTTTGAATACAGCGTTGGACTCGCGGGAGAGTTTGAACTAAGGCCAGAGCAACTAACAATAAAGAAGTATACAATTAAAGTTAACGCGAAACTGATTGATGAAACCATTGAGAATCTCCGTAAGCAACACGGTACAATGATCAATCCCGAGATAAGCGAAGCTGGTGATATTATTTTTGGAGACATCAAGCATATCACTTCTGAGACAATGAATACTCATGCTATTGACCTAAATAAAGTTGACAAGAAGGAGCGTTCTAAACTCGTTGGGGTAAAGAAAGACGATGTAGTTATTTTCGATATGAAAAGAGCCTTCAAGGACAATCATCAGGCATCTCACTTATTAAATGTAAGTGAGGATGAATATAAAAAGATGAAAGGCCCATTCGAAATTCTAGTTAAAAATATCAATCGTCAAATACCAGCTGATATTAACCAGGAATTATTTGACAAAATTTATGGGCCAGATCAGGTTAAAGATGAGGCGGAGTTCCGAGAGAAAATTGAAGTTTCGATAGGAGAAGATTACAAATACGAAACGGAAATCCACTTTGAAAGGTCCATTCAAAAAGCATTGCTGGAAAAAACCAAAATCCAATTACCTGAAGCATTTCTTAAGAGTAAACTTGTAGACCGGTCAAAGAATGATGAACAACTCACGGAAGATTATATTAATGAGCACTTTTCTGACTACATGAATGATGTTAAATGGTCATTATTTCAAAACCGAATAATTAAAAAGAATAACCTGAAAGTCGAGCACGAGGAAGTGGTAGAAAAATCTAAAGAACTCATCAGAAGGCAATTCGGTGCTTCACCTCAATTTGCTGAGCAACTCGAGTCAAGCATTGATCAGTTTGCTCATAATTATCTCACAGCTGAAGAGGGAAAAAACTACAGACAACTTTATTCCAATCTTATCAACCAAAAAGTGTTCGAAAGTTTGAAAAGCCACGTGAAAGCCAAGGAAAAAAGTATATCCGCTGAAGATTTTAGTAAACTTGAAGTCTGATTTACCGTTTGTGATAAATAGCTATATCCTTTGTTGGAAGCGCAATTTTTATAAATTTGTTCGAAAATAAGCTGTATAAAATGATCAATAAAGAGGAATTTAGGAAGTTTGCCGTTAAGGATCAGAGAATACCTGGATCATATATCGACAGCTACGTTCATAAAGTTGAAAATATGACAAGGGCCGTGATAGAAGAGCGACCCACAAATTTTCGTGAAATTGACGTCTTTTCAAGACTGATAATGGATCGAATTATCTTTTTAGGCATGCAGGTGGATGATTTGATTTCCAACATCATCACTGCCCAATTGCTATTTCTTGAGTCGGTTGACTCAAAAAAGGATGTGCTCTTGTACATTAATAGCCCTGGAGGGTCTGTGTACGCGGGTCTCGGAATTTATGATACAATGCAATACGTCAATCCTGACGTTGCCACCATATGTACTGGACTAGCAGCCTCAATGGGAGCTGTATTGTTGGCCGGGGGAGCACCGAAGAAGAGATCTTCGTTGCCACACGCCAGGATAATGATACACCAACCAATGTCGGGAATGCAGGGTCAATTATCTGACATGGAAATTACCCTGAGACAAACACAGGAGGTCAGAACTGATCTCTACAATATTCTTTCAAAACATAGTGGTAAGCCATTTGATCAAATACAAAAAGACTCAGATCGTGACTACTGGATGAGGGCCTCCGAGGCGAAAGAGTATGGCCTGATAGATGAAGTTCTCGAAAGAAAACCCAAATAAATCAGTAATGGCACAGGTAACTTGTTCATTTTGTGGGCGCAATAAAAAAGACGTGGATCTGATGATTTCAGGGATTCACGCCCATATATGTGATAAATGTATCACCCAGGCCCAGCAAATTTTACAAGAAGAATTAAGAACAAAAAACGATACCGCTTCACCAAAATTCAACCTTATCAAGCCAAAAGAGATCAAGGATCATTTGGATCAATATGTGGTCGGGCAAGATGAGGCCAAGAAAGTTATTAGCGTAGCCGTTTACAATCACTTCAAAAGGTTATCTCAAAAAAAGGATGACGATGATGTGGTAATTGAAAAGTCCAATATCATCATGGTTGGAGAAACGGGGACAGGAAAAACTTACCTGGCCCGTACTTTGGCAAAAATCCTACAAGTTCCATTTTGCATTGCCGATGCCACCGTGTTAACTGAAGCCGGTTATGTTGGTGAAGACGTCGAGAGCATTCTCACGAGATTGCTACAGGCAGCCAACTATGAAGTTGACGCCGCAGAACGTGGTATTGTGTACATAGACGAAATTGATAAGATCGCCAGAAAATCAGACAACCCGTCAATCACCAGGGATGTTAGTGGAGAAGGAGTGCAACAAGCCTTACTGAAATTATTAGAGGGTACTTCCGTAAATGTGCCTCCTCAAGGTGGCCGAAAGCATCCGGATCAAAAGATGATTTCTGTTAACACCGAGAACATCCTCTTTGTGTGTGGAGGTGCTTTTGATGGAATTGAGCGATTAATTGCAAGTCGCTTAAATACACGGCCTATTGGATTTTCATCTGACGATGATTCTTACTCTCATGTGGATAAATCCGGCCTACTTCGGTTTATCAATGCTCAGGATTTGAAATCTTTTGGTCTCATACCAGAACTTATCGGTAGGCTTCCGGTAATGACGCACTTAGATCCCCTTTCAAAAGAAATCCTTTTGCAAATTCTCACCGGACCTAAGAATGCTCTAACCAAACAGTATAAAAAATTATTTAAAATGGAGGGCGTAGACATTCAATTCAAAGAAAACGCCCTGAACTATATTGTTGATAAAGCCATGGAATACAAACTTGGCGCACGAGGTTTGAGGTCAATCTGTGAAGCCATCGTAACAGATGCCATGTTTGAAATACCCTCAAACAAGGAAAATGAAGAATTAATAATCACAAAACGCTACGCTGAAGAAAAGTTTGAAAAATCCGGATTGAGCAAGCTAAAGGTTGCTTAAGTTCTTTTGAAGAATCCGGTCGCAGCTTTTTTCATACACCCTGTCGCATTTTAGTTTTCCTCGTATTTCTCCATACCAATTCAAAATTTTATTTCTATAATCCGGGTCTTCAATAAGCCTTGTGAGTTGGTCTGATAGTCTATCTGTATTAAAATTTGTTTGAATAAGTTCCTTCACTACCTCTTGCCCTGCTATTAAATTTACCAGTGAAATATGCTCAACCTGAACCAGGATCCTGGCAATAAAATAGTTCATCCAGTTGGTCTTGTAAACAACCACCTGAGGAACCCTGGCATAACAGGCCTGTAATGTTGCCGTTCCCGAGGTTACAATTGCTGCTATCGATCCATCAAGCACCTCGTGGACGTTGTTCCATCGTATCTCAACATTTTCCGGTAATTTGTTCCTCCTATAATGTTTTTCCGAAATGACATCCATTGCACATATAACAAATTGATAACCGGAAAATCGTTTGGCCACCTCAAGCATGGTAGGTAGCGTACTTTCAATTTCCTGAATGCGACTTCCGGGCAGGAGCGCAATCCAATTCGGAATGACATCAGTCTTTGATTGCTTATCGTCATTTTCAGGATAACCATAGTAATGAGTTGTCAACCCCTTGGCCGTAAAAAATTCCTGTTCAAATGGAAATAGCACAACCACTTGATCCACGTACTTTTGGAGCTGTTTTATTCTCCAACCACCCCATGCCCACACTTTTGGAGGAATAAAGTATAATATTTTGATCCCTGGATCTTGTCTTTTGACATATTTCGCGATTCTCAGATTAAAACCTGCAGAATCAATCAAGATGACAACATCCGGTTGAAAGCTCGTTATATCATTCTTACAACGTTGCAGGTAGCCTCGCAATACAATTACCCGCTTTAGTACATGCCAAAACCCCATTATGGCTATCACATGATATTGGAATAAAAGGGTTACTCCGGCCTCGATCATCAAATGGCCTCCGACGCCATGAATCACAGCTGAGTGGTCGGCCGATTGAAGTATTTCAGCCAAACGAGCTCCATGCACATCGCCAGATGCTTCGCCTGCGATTATGTAATATTTCATGATTCGGAGTCCGGCCCCCGGTATTCTACATGATTTTTGGATGTTTCACGAAGTATCAGGCGGTAAAGATTGACATCGCCAGACAGCTTTGCGATAGGTTCTTCCAATATCTTCCAGATCTCAGTGACGATGTTCTCACAACTTGCCAACTTATCCTTCATGAAGGCTACATCCAGGTTGAGGTTCTTATGATCCAATTGCTTAATGACCAGTGCTTGAACCATGACACTAAGCTCCTTCATGTCAATAACAAAACCAGTTTCCTGATTAACAAACCCCTCAACTGTCACTATGAGTTCGAAATTATGACCATGCCAGTTGTCATTGGCACAAGGGCCAAAAACCTCAATGTTTCGCTGTTTACTCCATGTTGGATTAAAAAGCTTGTGAGCTGAATTGAAGTGCTCCTTTCGACTGACAAACACCTTTGGCATCATGATGCAAATATAAATCTTCCAACACTTGGATGATTGACTTACTTCAATCGAATCATAGCTATTTTAGCAATAATATGATAGTTGTTACTGGTGGAGCCGGTTTCATAGGCAGCAATCTGATTGGAAAGCTCAATAGTCATTCGATAACGGATATAATAGTCGTCGACAACATTCGTAATCCTGAAAAAGATAAAAACCTACGTGACTGTCAATATCTTGATAGAATTGACCGAACAGAGTTCTTTTCATGGTTGAAACAATCCCCCACCAAGCTGGATGCAATTGTACACCTTGGCGCCCGAACGAATACACTTGAACAGGACTGGTCCATATTTGAAGAACTCAACCTGGAATATTCAAAAAAGCTCTGGAGTTATTGCTCTGAAAATGCAATCCCATTCATTTATGCATCATCAGCAGCTGTTTACGGAGATGGAAAGCTTGGTTTTTCAGACGATCATTCGGTAACCAGAAAACTTCGAGCCCTTAATCCTTATGGGCAATCAAAATTGGAATTTGACCATTGGGCTATCAGACAAAGGAAAACACCTCCATTCTGGGCGGGGCTAAGGTTTTTTAATGTATTCGGGCCAAATGAATTACATAAGGGGCCCATGGCTTCAATGATTTATCAAGCCTACCACCAGATAAAACAAAAGGGTTCCCTGAAACTCTTTCGCTCTCACAACCCCGATTTTAAAGATGGGGAACAAATGAGGGATTTTATCTATGTGGATGATGTCATCGGAATTTGTCTCTGGCTGATGCAACATAGGAAAGATAGCGGGCTTTATAATGTTGGAAGTGGAAAAGCCAGAACATTTATTGACCTGGCAAAGGCAGTATTCAAAACCCTGGATATACCCAATAAAATTGATTTTATCGATATTCCTGAAGATATACGGGCCAGGTATCAATACTACACGAAAGCTAATATGGACAAAATTAGAAATGTGGGGTATGAAAAGGGGTTTTTGGGTTTAGAAGAGGGGGTGAGGAAGTTTGTAAATTGTATTTGAAAGAAGTAATGCAAACGAATTATTGATAATATGATGGAACAAATGTTAATCACTTTTGCTTTTTTTACTTTAATACTTGGCACTCTCTCCTGTTCAGATAAAGATGGAAATAAGGTACCAATTGGTTTAAATATAGACTTGGAAGAAGTCGATTCGATTACAATCAAATCTCATATCGCTCGATTTAATCTTGAAAAAGCTGACCAAAAATGGCTTCTAAATTATCAGAAGAAGAAATTTTCGGCTAAAAAGAACACTGTCGAAAACTTGATATCACTTCTAAACACTATAAAGTTTACAAATATGGTAAATGATAAACCTGATAAATATAAGGACTTCCTCGTTGATTCATCTGGAACGCAAATCACCGTATATTCTTCGAATACTATTGACCTTGATATCATCATTGGTCTATTTGGAATGGAGTCTAAGGAAGTATACCATACGTATGTTCGAGCTAAGGGCGAAAAAGAGGTCTATGCAGCTCCCCAATTTATAGGGATTGCCATTGAACGTAATCCTGCTAACTATCGAAATCGAATTTTAACCAAAATCAATAAAGATTCCATACAAGCCATCTCATTTGATTATCATAATGATTCATCATTCGAAATCAATAACTCACAAAATGGGTGGGAACTTAATGGTCGAAAACTGGACTCTTTGAGTATTGAAGAATTTGTTTCAGCCGCTACTAGTATAATTGGAACTCAGTTATTTGATGAAAATATAAATGATAAAACCCCGAAGATGATCTTGAGGTTTCATCTCTTGGGCTACAGAGAAATTACTGTGAGTGCTTTTCAGCAAAAAAATAATACATGGGTGTTTAGTTCTTCTGAAAACAAGGATAACTACTTTTCGGATGAAAAAATTCTTTGGTTTTACAAAATGCAAACAGAATTTTGACAACCTTAACATTGATAATTCTAACCTAATAGTATAACCAATTCATTTAAGGCATGAAAAAAGGTTTGCCAATAGGCAAACCTTTTAAAAATTCGATGCTTAGTTGAATCAACTAATTAATGGTCAATCTTAGTAAACCTATAAGGTTCCGGTGTTGATAGATTATTTGTTTCGTTACCCGAAAAAACAATCGTGTGGATACCACCACCTGTAACATTAACAGTTCCGGTGAAATAAGGATCACCATTGCCATCAAATACATCTACAGATAATGATCCGGGTGCAATTTCTGACCAGTCAGTGAAGGAACTCAAACCAGCTCCAAACACATCTCCACCCCAAATACCAAAACCCATATCAGTGCCACCTACCTGAAAAGACAATTCACAGGTATTATCCCAGCACTCTCCACCACCGGCATTTACAAACCTAACTTTTGCATTTCCACCAGAAGGAGCGGTCAAATCGTCTTCCACCATGAACATCCATTCAAAATCATGATTTAAGTCTCCAAATCCGGAACTGTATAAGGTATACGATCCGCCGTTCTTCAATTGACCCTGAAGTGGTGCGTTATGATCCTCAGGCATCAACTCTGCCACTGTAAACCATTGCAAAATGGATTCATAATCACCAATTGGATTGGTTAAATAAACCGGAGCATCACCTCCAATCACAGACCTGAAAATCGTTCCCTGAGGAAACTCATACTGCATGGAAATGACATCGCCCGATTGCATGTTCGAACCAGCTTTGGTTTCATCAACATACAAGTCAATACCATCACCTCCAAGTCCATCTGCATCAGTAACCGCCATAATTAGATTAAGGGTAGCAGTACCCAACTTCGGAGTAACCTGCACCACTCTGTCGTCGCCATCATCTATGGAACATCCGGCTAATAGAAAAACTATCGCGACAATCGATAAATTATATTTATTAAATCTTTTCATAGTCATAAAATTTATTCTTTATTAAAAACCCTAATAAATGTACCATATACTCCAGAAGCATTTAGTGACCACTGAAATGAAGTAGGGCTTAGAACTCTAGAGTTACCATCGTTTACACTTTCGACCGTTAATCCGGTAGGCGTTACATCCTCTTGAAAAGGGATATAAATAAAAACATCGCTTACCATAACAAAGTCAGCTTTTATATTATCCGGATCTCCCGGGGCAAACGCACCCCCCATATTGTCGGAATTGTAAAGTCTATCGGCCTTTTTGACAATAACATTGTCGTTACCATTGGCTCTAGACCAGGTGCCTGTCAAATCCAAAGCACTAGGAGCCGTCTCCAATACTACAACAGTTCTGGAATTAGTAGCTTCAAAACCCTCTGCGTTACTGGCCAAATAGTTGATGACATAAATTCCAGCAGTATTAGGGTCTACTGTGCCATCCACAGTAATATCAGTTGGCTCTGTACCCAAAAATGCCTCAGCTCCAGGGTCAGTATAAGCATCCCCAACATTGATAACCGCAAGTGCATCTCCACCCAGTACAATCGATGGATAAGTAATTAGCGGGCCGATGGAAGGAAAATCTTCCGCGCAACCAAACAGAAGCACGGGAACGACTATAATTATATATTTTAAGAATTTCATCTTCTCTTAAATTTAAGATTAAAAAATATCCTGATTAATTATCCCACCAAACAGGTGTGTTTAAAGGAACAACTGCTGGAGTATTCGGATTTAATTCCGTTTCCCTCTGTATTGGAGGAAATCGCTTTGGAAACTCACCAGCTGGTAAAAGGCTGATGGGTGATGGCTGAATAAAACTTGGATAACCCAGTCTTTTAAATTCGTTCCACATTTCAATCGGTTGTCTTACAAGAGCAACCCATTTTTCGGTCATTATGGCTTCCAGTTGCTGATCAAATGTTCCAGCTGTAGGATAAGGAGCTTCATCGGTAAAGTAAGTGGTTGCCTGGGCTTCGGAAAGACCAGCTGTGGCAAAAGATGCAGTAATGCCTTGCTCATAAAATGTCTGAGCAGAACCACTCAACCATCCCCGAAGGGCACCCTCCGCTTGCAAAAATTTCGATTCTGCAGCGCTGAAGTATGGAAAAGCAGATCCGGTACCAATCAGGAAGTGGCCCCTTGCGGTATAATATCCGAGTCCGGCTGTTGTACCACCCAAGGTTTGTCCGGTGGCCTGATCAACAAACTGATGAGGATATGTCTGCGTTGGATCCGGTTCTATTGGTCTTCTAAAATAAACATTCACCCTTGGGTCATTGTTATTCAACATGTAATTGCCAATTGTACCGCTGGCAGCATTAAATGATTGCGTATTAAAATCATTTATCTCAGCAGGGTGTCTGTTGGTAGGGTTGGCTTGATTAAACGGAACGTTAGCGTCTCTCGTCAAAAACAACTCACCGTCCAATGACGAAACACCTGTCTGGGCAGCACTCGGATTGACTTCAGATTGACGCATGTAAATCTTCAGCTTCAGCGTATTGGCAAAAGCCAGCCACAATCTCATATCCCCACCGAAGACTATATCACCATTCACTGGAATAGGCGAATTCGTGCTCACCAAATCCATGGCCGCATTAATTTTGGGAATTAAGTCACCATATATGGCAGAACCATCATCGTATTTAGGTTCAGGAATTTCAACATTCAGCGCTTCAGAGTAGGGTACCCTGTCAAACATATCAACCAGCATTTGAAACTGGTAAGCTTTAACAAACTCTGCAACAGCTGATACATTGTCATTTCCTAAATCGACACCAGCCTGGGAAGTATACTGCAAATCCTGCAAAGGACCAGAATAAAGCCCTGTAAAGTCTCGCTGGTAACCGTTATCTGAGGGATTCACAACGTATTGATCCCTTTGACTGAAACCAGCCACATTACCGGCCTGAGTAACATATTGAACTCAATAATTGGCTGCTAAAGCATAATTATCGGTATTAAAATATGCAACATCCACCAAACCTGAAGTCAGAGTGAACGACGGATCAGGGCTGACAATTTGTGTCGGATCATTATTGATATCAAACCAATCACTACAAGAGCTAATCGCTCCGAACCCCAACATCACAGTAAGGATTCTAAGTATATATTTCATTTTTTTCATCATTCTAAATTTAAAGTGTTGCCCTTAATGAAAAACCGTAGGACCTAAAAGAAGGGATTGAGGCGTATTCAAAACCAGGTACACTGGAAGTTTGACCGATGCCAAATCCAAGGGCCTGCTCCGGGTCGGCATATTTGTTCTCCTTGGCAGTAACTAAGAAAAGGTTATTTCCGATTGCAGAAACAACCAAAGAAGTTATTGGTACATTCTGCAACAAATTCCTGGGTATTTCATAACTTAAAGTGACTGACCTTAGCTTGAGAAAACTCGCGTCCAAGATATTGTCACTAAGTGTTCTGTTATTCCAATACTGGTTTGGATCTATTACAAATACAGAAGTATTTGGAGCAAAAGTACCATCACCATTGTCCAAAACGGACCCAGGTACTATCCAGGGATGCCTGTAATTATAAGTAGTTGACCATGATTTCCCTGGGAGTTCCAATTGACCAAATGTCGCGGAATAGAAATACCCACCACTCTGACCGGCCAAATTAAATGACAAACTGATATTCTTATAAGTAAAAGTACTTATAAAGGCCCCCATAAAATCCGGTTGAATGGACCTGCCATCTGTAATGTCTCCGCCTGTATCTGGTTGAGGACGTCCCGTTCCCGAATCTACTACCAAATTCCCATTAGGATCCCTTAGGTAGTCAGTATATTTGAAAAGGCCAAAAGGCTCTCCAGGAATACCTACAATACTCACTGCACCAGTAGTGACAGATAAACCACCAAGTGGTAACTCATCAAGTCCCGGAGCTATTTCCTCAACGACGTTTGTATTTTTGGTGTAATTAAATGTTGCTCTCCAGGTAAAATCACCAGTTTCGATTGCAACACCCGTTAAGGTTAATTCGACCCCTTTGTTTCTAATAGATCCGGCATTCAAAGTTAAGCTGGTAAATCCCGAGGTACCGGGAACAGCTACATTCTGGATTTGATCTTCAGACAATTGATTATAGTAACTGACATCCAATACAATCCTTTCATTCAATGCGCCAATTTCAGCTCCAAATTCAAAACCCTTGGTTTTTTCAGGCTTGAGTTTTGGGTTACCTACTGTATTGTTTGCCCGTGCCCCGGTAAAGCCACCAAATGGAAAAGCAGCTTGTCTTTGTGAATTGATATTGGGGTCAAGAGAAACTAAAAATGTATTTCCTGTGCTGTAAACAGGGGCATCATTTCCAACCTCAGCATAAGACACTTTCGCTTTCAAAAAGCTTATTGGACCTAAATCAACCAGTTCAGTTATAATAACATTGGTGGATCCTGACCAGTAAAAGAACGATCTGTTATCGACAGGAAGCGTCGATGACCAGTCATTTCTCCCCTGGAATTCTACGTGATAGGCGCCTTTATAACCCAAAGAGATTTGAGAATAAGCACCAACGAGTCTTCGTTGAGCAAACCCTTGAGATACTATCGGAGGTACCAGTCCGTTGTTCAAACTCCTGAAACCCGCAATACCCAGGTTAGGTTGTTGTGCTAAAGTTGTCTCACTTTTATTATCCCGGACGTTTAACCCTGCAATTACGCTCAGGTTTAAGTCCTGGTTTAAATTCTTGTGAAAAGTAGCCAAGGCATCCAGGTTGATATTCTCGGTAGCTGCGTTTGCCACTCTAATGGTGCCGGGTCTGGCAATATTATTGGGAGGGCCGGCCACTTCAATTGGCCTGTATTGCTCCAATTCCCTGTTGCCATAATCAGCACCTGCCCTCACTTTAAAATTCAACCATTCTACGGGATCATATCCAATTTCAACAAATCCATTGACCCTGTTCCAATCAGTCAAATCTTCCCTTTCTGCTGCAGCTCTGAAGGGATTTGAATTAAAAGGGGTAAAATAGCCCGATGTGCTATAGAATGGATCGTTAAAATTCCTTGCAAGTGTGGTATTCAGGTCAGAAGACGTTCTGAGCAGGTTCCCATAGAAGCCAGCATCAGCATTTCCGGTAAATCCCTGGGGCGATCCATCCTGAAGTGTTTTCGTAAACTCTACAGATCCTCTAACCGTAATATTATTCTTAAGTGAGCTTCCTCCCGTTAACTTGATGTTGTGCCTGTCTAATCCAGTATAAGGAACAGTTCCTTTTTGGTTTAGAAATGAATAAGAAGCGAAAAAATTCGCAACTTCATTACCTCCAGAGAAAGTAACTGTGTTCTTAAGGGAATGGCCTGTATCAAATGCCTTCCTCAACGATTGAGGTGTTGCATTATAATCCTTAAACCATTGTTGGTCTCCAATAATTTGCGACCATGGTCTGTTAGATCCATCATACTCATCACCCCAGGTTTCCTGGTCATTGATGAAAAATTCGTTTTCTCCAAATTGACCTAGTCCAAAAACAGTTTGCACTTTTGGAATCAAAAGGGGTGTTTCCCACATATATGATGATGAAAAGGTAACTTCGGATCTTCCTTTTGCCGCTGCAGATTTACCATCTTTGGTGGTGATGATTATTGCACCATTCGCAGCCGCGGAACCATATAAGGCGGCAGCAGCAATACCCTTCAAAACACTTACGTTCTTAATGTTTTCAGGTTCCAATGTTGAAATTCCATTGCCGGCATCTGTTGTTTCAGAAAATGCTCCTGCATCACCTAATGAGGTTTGACCATCGAATGATCCCAATTGACTATTGTTAATTGGAATACCATCTATGATAATAAGGGGTTGTCCGCTACCATTGGTGAATGTCGCTACCTCTCAACAATATTTTTTGAGAAGCACCAGGGGCGCCTGAAGCAGACTGGATTTGGGCTCCGGGAACTCTTCCCTGAATAGCATCCAAAACATTGTTCTGCCTACTTTGTGTGAGTTCTTCATTTCCCACTGTGGTTACCGAATAACTCAATTCTTTGGCATTTCTTTCGATGCCAACCGCAGTAACAACGATTTCTGATAACTCAGTTACATCTACCGCCATTGCAACGTCGATAACTGATCTTGCACCAATCTCAATTTCCTGAGTGGTGAAGCCGATGTAGGTAAAAACCAAAGTCGTCGCATCATCTGCGAGTGACAACTTGTAATTACCATCAAAATCTGTAATTGTTCCCGTCGTGGTACCCTTTACCACTACGTTAACACCAGGTAAACCTGATCCATCATCTCCGGACGATATCCTCCCGGATACTGACCTGTCTTGTGCCCATGAATAGGACACCATGCCTAAAAGCATGAGGTTAATGAGTAAAAACTTCTTCATATAGTACTGTTAAAGTGAAAAAAGTAAATTTTCATTTATTATACAATAATTCACACTCATCCGAACCTTTATGAATAAAGTTGCAATATCCCGTAATGCTTAATGTTTGCCACGTT
>JAQCLE010000090.1 GCA_027592755.1 Bacteroidota bacterium
TGAGTTAATAAAGCATTTTACACGGTTTATTTGTTCAAAATATTTATTTATTAAGTGCCTATTTCAAATAGTTAATTAGTAAATACGCTAATATCCGCCAATATATTTTTGTAGCCTCTTAAATATTTGATTTAAAATTTCCGCCCTTTAGTTTTTTTAATGGTTTAATCTCTTCCAAATACCACATATTTAAAAAGGGATAGAGGTGATTTTAGCATTACTACAAGATTCCCATCTCCTCATAAATCACTTCATGGATATCTGGGCGGATGTTGAGTTCATAAATCTTGCTGTTTTCCCTGGTGGGATAAACACGGTTCGATAAGAATATATACAAGAGGTCATACTCTGGGTCTACCCAGACAAACGTGCCGGTGAATCCCGAATGACCAAAACTTGAAGGTGAGGACTGCCGGGCCACACTACTTGCTCTGTAACTATACTCCACGAGCGGTTTATCAAAACCCAAACCCCGTCGGTTTCCTTCTTCACAATATTGACAGGTACTAAATTCTCTGAGTGTCTGCTCACTAATGTACCGCTTACCTCCATAGGAGCCCATATTTAGGTACATCTGCCACATCTTGGCCAGGTCATCCGCATTACCGAATAATCCGGCATTCCCTGAAACACCGCTCATCATTGCCGCTCCCTCATCATGCACTACCCCATGAATCTGAAGCTCACGAAAGTAGGTATCGTTTTCAGTAGGAATGATTCGATCAAGCGGATAAAACCTCGATGGATTAAAAACAAGCGTATTAGCTCCCAGTGATTTGTAAAAGTTACGATTCAGATAATCCTCGAATTCAATCCCGGAAATGTTCTGAATGACCCGGGGGAAAAGATAAAAAGCAAGTCCGCTATAAACGTATCCCTGGTCAGGATCAACCGGGGATTTTCTGATCATCTTATAAATCTTTTCTTTATAGTCCTTATGCAAATACAGGTAATCAGTCAACTTGACATTAAATATTTCCGATGATGAATGACTTAGCGTTTTGGGTTTGAAAGTACCATTGCTGCGTTTTGTAGTGGTATGATATGCTATCCATGATTGGAGGCCTGACTGATGCGCCAGCACTTCACGCATCGAAAGTTTGTTCTTTTTGTTCCACCCAAAATTCCAGTACTCCCCAAATTGGTCATCAATATTGAATTTATCCTCCCCATGAAGTTTCATTAACCCTGCTAATGCAGCCGTCGTTTTGGTCACTGATGCCAGGTCATAAATGTCATCCTTTTTCACAGATCGATCTCCTTCGAAGGTATGGTGACCATAGGCCTTGTGAAAGATGACCTTCTGATTAATTGCAACAAGTACCTGGCATCCAGGAAAGGCTTTTTCGTTCAGTCCTTTGATGACAATATCATCAA
Source organism: Bacteroidota bacterium (assembly GCA_027592755.1). Classification (GTDB taxonomy): domain Bacteria; phylum Bacteroidota; class Bacteroidia; order Cytophagales; family Cyclobacteriaceae; genus JAJCYL01. The sequence goes on from JAQCLE010000090.1 coordinate 1,378, forward strand.
TTCTGTTTTCAAGGTTTCGGCTGTTAATTCCTGTTTCGAGTGGGATAGTGTACTTCAACCGTATACCTCCTGTAGTTTCTAATCCATCTCCTAATTGATAAACGTCTCCAATGCTTACTGGAAGCTTTCCCTTTGCGCCAATGGCGCCAAAGATTAGCTGGGCGGCCAGTTCCTCATGTAATGGCGAATCCTGGTGGGTAGTAATAAGTCCGTGAGCCTTTTCTATACCGGTTATTCGCATAAGGGTATACGGACTTCTAAAAGAGGTAATTATCCCTTTTCCCGACGCAGCGACTCGTGAAACAAGGTCATAAATACCATCAGAATAAATCCGGGAGTTAAATGGTCTACCGCGTGTTTCATGTAAGCCAACAATCACCAAATCATATGATTTCATTTGCTGTTCAACTTCATTGATCGCTGCATCATCTGCCTTAGCATCAAGATTATAGTGTTGTATAAATGTGTACTTGGAAAGCATTTCCTGAAAGGGAGTCTTCTCGGTATTCCCAATCGAAATGGACATAATTTTTAGATCAGCCAGGTCACCAATCGGAAGTACATTCTCTTTGTTTTCAAGAACCGATATCGTACGCTCTATCAACTGTCTGTTTAAAAGTCTGGCAGAAGCTTCATTCAAATCTTCTATCAAACTGTCTGTTTCAATCGGCTTAAAGGCACTCAATCCTGTGAAGTACTTTGCCTCAAGAATCTTTCGGCACTTTTCATTGACCATTTGAGCCGTAATAGTACCTTTATCAACAGCGGAAAATACTGCCTCAATAGCCGTTGGAACATCTTCTGAGTAGAGTAATACATCATTTCCGGCAATAAGCCCCATTACCTCAATTTCGCCAGGTTTGTAATATTTGGTAACACCCTTCATGTTAAGGGCATCAGTAAAAATCAAGCCTTTGAACTGAAGTTCTTCCCGCAGAAGACCGGTAATTATCGGTTTCGATAATGTTGATGGCAAATTCGGCGTTTTATCAAGAGCAGGAATACTCATATGAGAGACCATTACACCGGATGCTCCCCTATCAATGAGCTTTTTAAAGGGATAAAGTTCAACATCAACAAGTCTTTTTTTATCGAAACTCAGAACAGGTAAGTCATTGTGTGAATCTGTTCCCGTATCGCCATGACCCGGGAAATGCTTTAATGTCACGATCATGCCTGCATCCTGCAATCCCTTTAAATACTGTCCTCCAAATTGTGTTACTCTCTCCCGGTCTTCTCCAAAAGAACGAAATCCAATCACGGGATTATCCGGATTGTTATTAATATCCACTACAGGAGCGAAGTTTATTTGCACTCCGAGTCTAGACAATTGCCTGCCTATTTCAAGTCCCATTTTGTAAATCAGTTCATCATCCTGAATAGCGCCCAAGCTCATTTCATATGGATAACTGATGGTTGAATCCAGTCTCATTCCAACACCCCATTCTGCATCCATTGCTACAAAAAGTGGCACTAAAGTTTTTGCTTGTAAATGATTGGTGATACGGGCCTGTCGCACCGGGCCACCCTGAAAAAATATCACGCCACCAATGCCATATTTTTCGACCAGGTCTTGTAAGTCCCTTTCGTGTTGATCACTTTGGTTGGAAAAGGCACTCACCATAAAAAGCTGGCCTATTTTCTGCTTTAATGTCAAGCCATTCATTATGGAGTCTACCCAAACAGTTCCCTGGCCCAGGAAATAGGGATCCACTTTTGGTGAGGATAAGAAAGGTTGAGCCATCACACTATGCGATAACGCAATCAACAGCGTCGCAGTTATTAGCTTGAAATTCATGGGGCTAATCTAATTAGATCAGAGCTTTTGACCTATCAGGGGTTTCGAGAATCACGATTGAGCGCTCGTTCAGTCTAAAACTTATGAAGGCTTCTTCTCAAGCAATTTGATTTCATACAACCTCGGCCATAGTTTGCCGGTGACAAATAATCTCTTCGAATCAGGATCATAAGCTATGCCATTCAGGAAATCAATCGTTCGACTCCAATTCGCATTCATTAAATCTGTCAAGTCGATTCTTGCCAATACTTTGCCCGTAACAATGTCTATGGTGATAATATCATCTGTCTGCCAGACATTGGCATAAATAACACCTTCAATAAATTCAAGTTCATTGACATTCTTAACAGGACCTTCGTTATCATAAACTTTTATTCTATTGACCTCCATCAAAGATTCAGGATCAAGGAAATAAAGTGTTTCACTTCCATCTGACATTACAAGCAGGCTGTCTATAGTGGTAATCCCCCACCCTTCTCTGGTTTCCGTCGAATAGTTGAAAGTTTTCAATTGCTCAAATCCGTCAATGTCATAAACAAATCCCTTCTGGGAGGTGTATGTAATTTGTATTATTTGATCTTCCCACAGCGTGGCACCTTCGGCGAATATATTATCTGCCATGTAGGTTTTTTTAAGCACCTTTCCGGATGATAGTTCAACTTTTCTTAAAGTAGACTGGCCCCTTCTCCCTGTGCTTTCATACAAAAATCCATTGTGGAAAAACAACCCCTGTGTAAAAGCATCAGGATCATGTGTAAACCAGGCAATGCGACGATAAGTGTACGCGACCGGTATTATATCCGATAGAAACTCGATGGATAAGATGTGTTTTTCAATCTTATCATCGACATTAATACTGACAACGATATTTTGATGACCCGTAGGCGATCCACTGGTGTAGATAACCAGATCATCACCCGAGGACTTCATTGTTTTTCCATTGAGAATTACCTCAACTGAGGATATAGTCGTCCTCTCAGGTGACTTAAAACTTAATATAAGTGTATCACCGACGACCGATTTCTGATTATTTATTATTCCTAAGACCTGGCTGACTTTTTGATCGGCATCAACATCTTCATGAGGCAACGTAGCTTTATCTGCTTCATGATTATCAGAACAACGCATAAAAAATGCCAGGAAAACAATTAACCATATCCGCGAACAAAAGGTCATATATCTGGATTTAAATATCACCGGAAATGATCATTCCGTCTTCCAAACGTACAATTCTCGAGCCAAATTCCGCATTCTTTTCCGAGTGTGTAACCTGAATAATTGACATCCCCTCTTTGTTTAAGCCTTTGAAAATTTCCATTATCTCCAATCCTTGTTCTGAATGCAGGTTGCCTGTCGGCTCATCAGCAAGCAACAATTTGGGGTTACCTACAATTGCCCGTGCCACACCTACCAATTGTTGTTGACCACCTGAGAGTTGCTCAGGGAAAAGATCCTTTTTGGCAACCATCCGAAATCGATCGAGCATTTCTGCTACCATGCTGGCACGTTCTTTTCCTTTTACACCTTTGTACAGAAGAGGAGTTTCAATGTTTTCGTAAACTGTTAATTCATCAATGAGATGATACGCCTGAAAGATGAATCCGATATGATTCTTATGAAGGTCGGAGGTTTTTCTTTCGCTAAACTTGTGAACTGGTTCATCGAAGAAAAAATATTCACCGGCAGATGGCTTGTCCAACATTCCCAGGATGTTGAGCAAGGTAGATTTACCAGAACCGCTAGGGCCCATCACGCTAACAAATTCACCCTGGTTTATCTCAAGATCGAGACCTTTCAGGATAAATATTCTTTGAAATTTTGAATCGACATACTTATCTACATTAGTAAGTTTAATCATACTGATTCTTTTTTCATTGCCTTATTTTGCATTTTTTATTTAACCCGAAATTTATACAATTGAAAGAAATTTAAATCAACTGAGGTGAAAATGCTTAATATCGCCATTTTCATTAGGGAAATCGATAGACACTTTGTATTCATAAGTATCTCTGATTTAGGTTTGAGATGGTAATATTCTATAAATTTGTCAATCCTTTAAACGCTATTCAATGAAAAAACGCTTACTCCGACTGATATTTATACTGCCACTTGCCTTTTTTATGTCATGCGGCGGTGATGATCCTCTGCCAGAACCCGTACCGAGTTTTAGTGCTACAACAGCCTTGGAAGTACTTGAAATTGGCAGATCAATACAGTTTATTAATAATTCTATCAACGCTTCAAGTTATGAATGGGATTTTGGTGATGGAGTAACTTCTACTTTGATTTCACCTACTTATACCTATGAAATACCGGGGGACTATACAGTAACCCTAACTGCATTTTCAGATGATGAGCAGGTAATAATGGCTGCCAATGACATTTATGTTGGGCAACGCTATTTAATTGAAATAGACATCAATAGCATAAGTTTCGACAATTTCGATCAGGATGGAAATCCTGTGCCATGGGACGTAGACAGTGGGCCCGATGTTTCTGTTTTATTTGGTCCTGAAAATGATACTGCCTTCGAAGAAACCATCTTTGCAGGCCCGGCACCTGATGTCTCATCGCCTTTCTTAGGGCTTGCTTTGGGTCCAATTGATAACTACCCTCTCAATAATGAGGATTATGTTTTTGCCTTACTTGACGACGATACTTCAGCAGGCGACCCCAATGCTTTTGAATTAATGATTGAATCCCCACCATTGAATCCTATACTCGCTGCTAACTCAATTGTTAATCCCGAAAGTGGTGAGGGTATTTTTCAATTGACCGGCGCTGGTTTTGATATTGTCTTCGTTTTTGAGATCAAATAGACAAAAAATATTGATCAGTAAGAGCCCTCCCTTTGAGGGCTTTTATTATCGTACTATTTATGCTGAGGCTGAATTAAAATTTCCTCTACCACGGAATTCGATGATAGCTGACTTATGTCAAATACTGCTTTGGCAACGTCTTCCGATGTGATAAAAGTATCTGTAGGAAGATTCGTTTCACCCCAACTTGGCGTCAATACTCTTCCTGGAATTACAGCAGTGACACCAATACCATGATCCTTTAATTCCTCTCTTAAGTTATGACTGAAACCTAAAAGTGCATATTTCGAGATGCTATATGAACCTCCATTGGCATACGGGCCTTTCCCCGCAATTGAACAAATGTTAAAGATTGACCCTGATTTTCTCTCGATCATATTTTTAACAAGAGTTCTTGTTAGATAATAAGCACTGTACAAATTGGTCTCTATCTGTTTTTCCAACTGCCCGTCTTCCTCCTCAATGAGACTGCCAGGAATAAATGTGCCCACATTGTTAATCAAAACAGCTACAGGCTTGTCAAGTGAAAGTATAAATTTTCCAAAACCAATCACTTCATCTTTGACTGACATATCAACTTGTTTAGTGATGAGGTTCCCTCGTGTATAATCTGGTTCTTTCTCGATCAAATTCAGCCGATCTAAATTCCGGGCACATGATACGACATCAAACCCTCCTGACATGAATTTAATAACCAATGCCTTTCCTATCCCCTGCGACGCTCCGGTAACTACTACTAATCCTTTATTCATGGCTTTCTTAACCTGTTAGGCTGATCCTATAACAACACTACAATTTTCAGATGTTTCTCAACAAAATTCCTGGTTTTAAAATGCTTTGTCCTCCAATACTGACGATTTTAATCCCACCATGTTTCACCATCACACAAGTAACTCTTCACAAGGTCTTCATCTAACTCAATTCCAAGACCCGGCCTATCACTTAGCTGGATATAACCATCTTTAACCAATTCTTTATCATATCTAAGTATCCTCGGGTCTCCGTTTACGCCAAATTTGGAACCAAATGTGAAATAATTACCATTTGAAGCAAAGATTTCATGTCCGAGGAATTCCCGTACAGATGCTGCCAGGTTGGCGGAAGCCACTGTAGCAATTGGTCCTGCTACATTATGGGTTGCAACAGGTATATAGTATAGCTCGGCTAAGTCTGCAATTTTCTTGGCTTCCAACAGACCACCGGACATGGAAACATCAATTTCAATCATGCTGAGCCCAGCATTAACGATAAAAGGCCTGAAGTCAGCTCTTCTATAAAGGTTTTCTCCACATAGAATTGGGGCCTGAGATTGTTCCGTCAGCCTTACCCATTGTTCATTAAAGGCGATTGGCATTGGATCTTCTATCCACCAGGGACGTATCGGTGCCACCGCTCTTGATAGTCGGAGTGCGCTGTCGAAATCAAGTTCCCAATGGCAATGCACAGCAATTTCAAATTCCCATCCTACGGCCTCCCTGAGCAAAGCATAACCTTTTTCGTTTCGGTCGATTTCAACATTGGACATACGCCTGTTGTCAATCTTATCCCATTGTTGATCCCTGATTATATTCACCTTGGAAGCTGTCCATCCTTCCTTATTCATAATTTCTGCATATTCCTCACAAGATGATTTATCAAGCAAATTTTTGGGACCCGCAGATAGGTAGGCCCTGACCTGGCTCACATGTGAACCCCCTCCCAGTATTTTATAGACAGGCTGATTGGTAAGTTTGCCTATAATATCCCAAAGTGCAATTTCTACCCCTGTTATGGCATGGGTTGGAAAACCATGGTTGCCTCCATAATAAGAGGTACGCGTCTCCATTTTGAATAACAATCGTTCCAAATCGAACGGATCCTGACCCAGAAGAATTGGTTTGATAACATTCAGCACAACGTCCTGAGCACCAAAACCATTCTCATCATGATGACATTCTCCTATCCCAAAAACACCTTCATCAGTTTCAATTTTCACTAGTGGACTTACTCTGAGACCGATGTTGGTTCTAATGCATTTAACATCGGTTATTTTTACTCTTTTTGTTTCTGAACCAGCAAAAAGATCGAAATATGGGGTGTAAAAAGCTGCAGGCACCGCCAACGCTGTATTTCTTAAAAATTTACGTCTTCTCATCTTAGCCTTATTTTATTTTGGGGTTGTAGATTTTAATGAGTCGGTATATTTAATATCAATCTAATATTTAAATGTACCAAATGATAGAGGTGACTGCAAGTACCAAAAAAATGTATCAGACCACTTTGTTTCTGGATAACTGTAGTAACCTATGAAACTAAATGATTGATTTAAAGGCGATAGATGAGGAATCGAAAGTTATTAATTACAAAACGCTTTTTCCGGCATGAGGTGGACTAATTATTTGTTATTTTGCCACCATAGTTCATAAGTATCTCATGGAGAGCATCGGTAAGTTTTTAATATTTATGGGGAGGATGTTCATCCGAATGGAATCTTTCGGTACCTACTTCAAACTCACTGTTGATGAATCTATAAAAGTAGGATACAACTCTATTTTAATATTTGCAATTGTTTCAACTTTTATGGGAGCAGTTACCACGCTACAGACTGCATACAACCTTATTAGTCCTTTTATTCCGAGCTATGTGATATCATTGGTTGTAAGAGATATGACCATTTTAGAGTTGGCACCCACCATCATGGCTATTGTTTATGCGGGAAAGGTAGGTTCCAATATTGCTGGTGAGCTTGGTACTATGAGGATTACCGAGCAAATTGACGCCCTTGAGGTTATGGGCATTAATTCCGCTTCTTACCTTGTGCTTCCCAAAATCATTGCTTCTCTCATCATGTATCCTCTTTTGGTAATTCTCGCTGGTTATTTGTCATTACTCGGTGGTTACATGACAGCAGTGCTGACAGGAGTGATGACCGGATACGACTACATCTATGGTATCCGTTACGATTTCGTTGAGTTCAATGTAAAATTTGCACTGATAAAAGCCCTGGCCTTTGCATTTCTCGTCGCTGCAATTTCTTCTTATAAAGGTTATTTTACAAAAGGAGGGGCACTTGAGGTAGGTCAATCTAGTACCAGTGCGGTTACAAATAGTTGCATTGCTATCTTAACTGCAGACTATCTGCTAGCCAAATTGCTTCTATAAAGATGATTGAGGTAAACCATATAAGTCATTCATTTGAAGGCAAACAAGTCTTGTTTGATATTTCATCCCGGTTTGAAAAAGGTCAGACAAATCTGATCATTGGGGCAAGCGGCACCGGAAAAAGTGTGTTGCTTAAATGCATAGTCGGATTGTTACAACCCGATGAGGGTTATGTGACTTATGATGGCAGAGATTTTACGAGCGGTGACAGGAACTTAAAAATTGATATTCGACGTGAAATAGGCATGCTTTTCCAGGGAGGAGCGCTTTTCGATTCAAAGAATGTTGAAGAGAACGTTATGTTTCCACTTAATATATTAACGAAAATGCCCCTTGATGAGAAACTAGATCGGGTAAATTTTTGTCTTCAAAGGGTAGACCTTGAAAATGTTAATAAAAAAATGCCTTCCGAATTAAGCGGAGGCATGAAAAAAAGAGTTGGTATCGCCAGGGCCATTGTGAACAACTCTCAGTATTTATTTTGTGATGAACCTAATTCCGGACTCGATCCACAGACATCAATAACAATTGATAACCTAATAAAAGAAATTACGATTGAGTTCGATATAACAACAGTGGTTGTAACCCACGACATGAATTCGGTGATGGAAATTGGTGATTATATTGCTTTCATGTTTGAGGGTCGACTGCTGTGGGAAGGTAGCAATGACCAAATTATTGACTGTAATGTTCAGGAACTTGAAAACTTTATTTTTGCTAATAAGTTGATGAGAACAATGCGCAATATGAAGAGTTAATCATTTAGGAAAAAGGCCGAACTCATCCGTAAGGATATTATATACTTTCTCAGTAGGCAGACCCATTACATTAAAATACGAACCCTTAATACTAGTCACCCCAATTAGACCTATCCATTCCTGTATACCATAGGCCCCTGCCTTGTCAAAAGGGGCGTATTTTTTAACATAGTACCTAATTTCATTTTGGCTTAATGGTTTGAAAGCAACCTGGGTTTCGTCTGTAAATAATATCTGATTATCTGGTGACGAAATACAAACTCCGGTAATAACCGAATGAATGTCATTTGACAGTTTGGAAATCATGTTATAGGCTTCCATAGGATTAGCAGGCTTGCCTAAAATTGATCCATTCAGAACTACGATTGTGTCAGCTGTAAGTAGTATTTGGTCTTCTATCGAGCTCCTATAGATGTTGTTTTTTAACTCAGCGAGATGTTTTGCCACCTCTTTTGGTTTCAATGCACCAGGGTATGATTCATCTATCGGCTGAGTAAAAACATCAAAAGAAAATCCCATATTAGCCAACAACTCCCTCCTTCTAGGGGAATTAGAGCCCAAAATCAATTGATGACTAAATGACATTTTATATATACTTACGAGTCCCTGAGGCGCTGCTTCCATTTGTTTTTCGAAGAGGATAACCCTGATGAAGAATTATTGGGCGGCATCGTTTTGTCGTAGTGAAGTGCTGCAATCAGCGATGAAACTACTAACTCATCCTGATCAATTTTCCCATCTAATTCCGATGGGGAGAAATAATCCTCAATAAAATGGGTATTAAATCTGCCAGTAACGAATTCTTTATGACTTACGGCAAAAGCGGCAAAGGGCAAAGTTGTTTTTACACCGGTTATTTTATATTCACTAATTGCCCTTTTCATCCTTTCTATGGCTTCACTTCGATCACGTCCATGTGTAATCAATTTGGCAATCATGGAATCATAATTAATTGGAATCTCCATACCCTCTTCAAAGCCATCATCGACTCGGATACCCGGTCCAAGTGGTGGTTTATAGGAATTCAATCTACCAACATCCGGGAGAAAATTATTGGATGGATCCTCAGCGTAGACCCTTATTTCAATTGAATGACCATTAATTACAATATCCTCCTGTTTTAATTGAAGCACTTGCTCCTGGGCGATTTTAATCTGTTCTTTAACGAGGTCTACTCCTGTTATCATCTCGGTGACTGGATGCTCCACCTGTAAGCGGGTATTCATTTCCAGGAAATAAAAATCGAGCTTCTCATCTACAATAAACTCCACGGTTCCTGCATTGTAATAACCACAGGATTTGGCCACCAACAAAGCAGTCTCCCCTATTCGCTTTCTTAAATCTTCGTCCAGCACAGCAGAAGGAGCCTCTTCAATTACCTTTTGATGACGTCTCTGAATTGAACAGTCCCTTTCAAACAAATGAATGCAGTTGCCATGCTGATCACCTAAAACCTGTACTTCAATGTGCTTAGGTGAGGTGATGTACTTTTCAATAAACACTGAACCATCACCAAATGCAGAATTCGCTTCACTGATAGCTCGCTCCATTTGTTCATTCATCTCATCCGCTGACTGCACCACCCTCATACCTTTTCCTCCACCTCCGGCACTTGCTTTGATTAAAACAGGGTACCCAATGATATCAGCTACCTTCCGGGCTTCTTCCTTATCAATTACAGCCTTCTCAGTCCCGGGAACAAGTGGGATATCGTATTTTGAAACAGCCTTTTTTGCAGCCAGTTTATCCCCCATTATTCTTATTGACTCCGCGGATGGGCCGATAAAAATAATACCTGCTTTTTTTACGGCATCGGCAAAATCGGCGTTTTCTGATAAAAAACCATATCCCGGGTGAATTGCATCTGCCTTGACCAAAAGCGCCGCATCAATCACTTTGTCTATTCTCAAATATGATTCGGAGGGTGGTGATGCCCCAATGCAAACTGTTTCATCTGCAAATCGCACAAATGGAGCGTTACGATCAGCCTCACTAAACACCGCAACAGTAACAATCCCCATTTCCCTTGCAGACCGCATTATCCGGAGAGCTATTTCACTTCGATTGGCTACAAGTAATTTCTTTATTTTCAATAAGTTGATCTAAGAATTTTTACAATGCTATGCATAAAAGTTCCAAATGACAATTTCTTGGACGATGCCCAAATCTGCATTAGCTTTGCGCCCTTGATCTTCAAGTATCACAACCCTCAAGCTTTGAGATTAATTCTCGCAATTACACAAATAACAATCTACCTTAATTAAAAAATATTGTATGGACTTATTTGAAAAATTATTAAGTGATTCCGGTCCTCTTGGGCAACACAGGTTTATTGATAATAATTTTTACATGTTCCCCAAACTCGAAGGGCCCATTGCTCCGAGAATGATCTTTAAAGGGAAAAAGGTATTGACATGGAGTTTGAATAACTACATCGGTTTAGCCAATCATCCAGAAGTTCGAGAAGTTGACGCACAAGCTTCCGCTGATTGGGGACTGGCATATCCGATGGGTGCCAGGATGATGACTGGAAATACGAAATACCATGAAGAGTTGGAAGAGAAGCTGGCAGATTTTGTAATGAAAGAAGATGCCATGCTCCTCAATTATGGCTACCAAGGCATTATGTCAGTAATTGACGCATTGGTAGACAGACGTGACATTATCGTATATGATGCTGAAAGTCATGCTTGTATTGTTGATGGCGTACGAATGCATATGGGTAAAAGGCTTGTCTTTCCCCATAATAATATTTCCAACCTGGAAAAGCAGTTGATTCGGGCAGAACGGCTTTCAAAGGAATCTGGTGGAGGAATTCTTGTCATTACTGAAGGTGTTTTTGGAATGTCAGGCAACATGGGTAAGCTCCGTGAAATTGTCGCACTTAAAGAAAAATACAATTTCAAGTTATTGGTCGATGACGCCCACGGTTTTGGGACGATGGGAGCTACTGGTGCCGGGGCAGGAGAAGAACAAGGTGTACAAGACGGCATTGATCTTTACTTTTCCACATTCGCCAAAGCAATGGCTGGGATTGGTGCTTTTATCGCAGGCGGAAAAGAGGTTATAGACCATCTTAGATATAACACACGGTCCCAGATTTTTGCTAAATCATTGCCTATGCCATTCGTAATTGGCTCTTTGAAAAGACTCGAACTGCTAAAAAGTCAGCCACAATTGAGGCAGAAGTTATGGGAAGTAGTAAGGGGAATTCAGTCGGGTTTAAGAGAAAAGGGATTTAATATAGGTACCACACAATCTCCTGTAACCCCTGTTATATTATCCGGTGGTCCTATTGAGGGTTGTAATCTCGTACTTGACCTTAGAAACAATTTCAATATTTTCTGTTCTGTAGTTGTCTACCCCGTCGTTCCAAAAGATGTGATCATGCTAAGAATTATTCCAACAGCCATGCACACACTTGACGATGTAGAGGAAACAATATCAGCATTTGAGGCAATAAAAATCAAGTTAACAGACGGCACTTATAGTAGAGCCGGATGGGATGATGTTAAAAAAGTGGTCTCAATGTGAAAAAAAACATAATTAATATCAATTGTAAAGACATTTTAGCTATATTTGCTGATCGATAAGGATACAATTTCAACAACCATTAAAACACATAATAATGAAAAGATTTAATCAAGTTAAAGATCTGGTAATGTCATTAGAAGTAGATTTTGAAAAATTCTATGACAAAAAAAACCAGGCAGCTGGTACAAGGGTAAGAAAAGGAATGCAGGAACTTAAGAATTTGGCTCAGGAAATTAGAGTTGAAGTTCAGAATAAGAAGAACGGATAATCTAACCTAAAGAAACTTTTTCAACATAAAGGTGGTTTTGTCCACCTTTTTTATTTGTCTAATTTTTTCTATTTCCTCTCTTATTCTCGTTGCCAGGCTTTCTGATGAGGAGACCAGTGGTAGACGTACTGAATTGGGGCAAATCCCTAATTGACGCATGGCTTCCTTCACACCAACAGGACTGCCCTCAAGAAATATTAGTTGGATCATTTTTACCAATTGATGAAAATGCCTCGCAGTCTCATTTGTTTTCCCTGAAAGGTATTCTGATACGATTTCACTGATTTGTCTTGGGAAAGCGTTGGCAATTACTGAAATAACACCAGCTCCTCCCAAACTTAAGAGAGGCAGCGTAATCATATCATCTCCGGAGATAAGCAGGAAACCAGTCGGAGCCTGGGAGGCAATGATAGCACATTGTTCCAAATTACCAGAAGCTTCCTTAATACCGATAATATTCGGGTGAGCAGCAAGCGAAATGGTAGTTGCTGCTTCTAAATTACTTGCTGTTCTGGAGGGAACATTATAAAGTATAATCGGAACTGGGCTCTTATCTGCTAACGCACTGAAATGAGCAATCAATCCTTGTTGCGTTGGCCTATTATAATAAGGTACTACAGATAATATGGCATCTATGCCATCAAAATCTGTATCTGGAAGACTGTCAATCAATTCTGCGGTACAATTGCTGCCCTTGCCTAATATAATTGGCAAGTTTTTTGGATTGTTGGACTTTACATACTTTAATATATCCGCCCTTTCCACTTTTGATAGAGTCGGAGTTTCCGCTGTTGTTCCAAGTGGAACCAGGTAATCTACTCCACCAGTTGAAACATGTTCCAACACTCGTTCGAGAGCATCGAAATCAATTCTACCATCATTACCGAAAGGAGTCACTAGTGCAACACCAGTTCCTTTTAGTCGCTCATTCATAATTCCTAATTTCGCTCAACAACTTCAATGTATCATCAATATACTGGACTGGGTCGTTTTTTTCCGGTTTAACCATCAATTCAAGAAAAGACCCCGAACCGGAAGTAAATGGCCCGACCCTGCAAAGCGCCTTGCTTTCGGCCAGTACACTGTCAACAAAGTTATTGGAAACCAAATCCAGATTGATTAGAAAATCAAATTTCTTTGAAACAAATGTTTTCACTGGGCCCTTGCTCCAAAATCCGAAAAAGGTTAAATCTTTCTTTGAGAATGAACCCGTAGATCCTGAAGAAGTATTTGAAGAATTGTCATAAAAGACAAGAATGTTAACAGTTTTATCCCGTTTTTTTAGTTTATCAATCAAATCATCAACATGATGTCCATTGATAAGCGTTTTATAACTGCATATCAACCCAATGGTATCAGCCGCATCAAATGATCTGGTAAATCTTTGAATTTTTCTTTTGCGATACCTCCTAATATGATATGGTAAAAAGATACTGCCTAACATTAGTTCTCAATCATTTCCATAAAATCAGATTCATTAATAATTGTTACTCCAAATTTATTGGCCTTTTCAAATTTCGAGGGCCCCATATTATCTCCGGCTAAAAGAAAATCCAATTTAGCTGATACGGATGATAATATCTTTCCCCCATTTTGTTTTATCAACGCCTTCAGGTCGTCTCTGCCAACCCTATTAAATACTCCGGAAATTACAAAGCTTTTTCCACCCAGGACATGGCTTTTTACAGTACCTGTGCTTCTTTGGATATCGAAATTTAGTCCAGCTTGTTTGAGTTTATTCAAAAGAATGATACTCTCTTCATTCCGGAAGAAGGCAGTTACGCTCTGTGCTATTTTCTCTCCGATTTCAGGAGCCTCCAATAGGTCATCAAATGTTGCCCTTTGAATATTGTCCAAACTCTCAAAGTGATCTGCCAAATTTTCCGCCACGGTTTGCCCAACGTATCTAATTCCGATTGCGAAAAGTACATTTTCAAAAGGGCTTGATCGTGATTTATCTATGGCCTCCAAAATATTTGTAGCCGACTTTTCTCGCAAACTTCTGACTGAATAACCTTCCCCATTTGTATTTTCTATACTAAATTCAAGACCATTTAATGTTTCGTAGGTCAAAGCATACAAATCTCCTGGATCATTTATCAAACCTGCATCAACCAGTCCCCGAAGCGTTTCTCTTCCCAAACTTTCAATATTCATGGCCTTTCTTTGAATAAAATGCTCCAGTCGCCCTAAAACCTGTGGGGGACAACTGCGAAGATTGGGGCAATAATGAACAGCCTCCCCCTCTGCACGAACCAATAACGTACCACATTCGGGACAATTTTTTATATACTCAACCGATACTGACTTTTGATTTCTATATTCCAGATTCACCCCTGTCACTTTTGGAATAATCTCTCCCCCTTTTTCAACGAAAACCTCATCGCCGATCCGAAGATCAAGCCTGATTATCTCATTTGCGTTGTGAAGAGAAGCCCTTTTCACTGTTGTTCCCGCAAGTAAGACGGGCTCCAATTCCGCTACGGGAGTTATTGCGCCGGTGCGGCCCACCTGATAGGTTATGCCATTCAATTTAGTAACTGCATTTTCAGACTTGTATTTATAGGCGATAGCCCACCGGGGACTCTTGGCTGTAGCGCCAAGCATCTGCTGCTGTCTAATATTATTTACTTTAATTACTATTCCATCTGTATCCAAAGGAAGTTCCAATCGTTTGAATTCCCAGTAATCAATATAGTTATAAACCTCAGAGAGGGACAGGCATTTCCGAAAGGTCGGTGATACTTTGAAACCCCATTGTATGAGTGCTTCAATTGAATCAGAATGATTATTATAATCCAGTCCTTCTCCTAAGAGCGAGTACAGATAACAATCTAAATCCCGGGATGCCACAATGCTCGAATCCTGCATTTTTAATGTGCCAGATGCTGTATTCCGAGGGTTGGCCAGTCTTTCTTCCCCAATATCTTCCCTTTCAGCATTAATCCTCCTAAAAACTTCAAGCGGCATGAAAGCTTCACCACGCACTTCAAACTCCTGAGGAAAGTTACCCTGGCCAAGATTAAGAGGCATCGATCGAATGGTTTTTACATTTGGGGTAATATTGTCTCCGCGAACACCATCACCCCTGGTAACAGCTTTGTCTAATATTCCATTCTTATAAGTAACACTCAGCGCTACACCATCGAATTTCAATTCACAGAAATATTCAAAATCCGAATGGCCAAGGCCTCTTACAACCCTTTCATGAAACTCCGATAAATCTTTTCTTGAATAAGTATTACCCAAAGAAAGCATTGGATACCGATGTACAACTGCCTCGAAATTCTTTGTAATTGTTCCCCCTACTCTTTGACTTGGCGAATCATCTTTTTTTAAGTTTAGAAATTCCTTTTCAATGTGGATTAATTCTTCTAACAACTGATCAAATTCAAAGTCCGATAACTCTGTCCTGTTTTTTTGATAATACAAATCATTATGATAATTAATCAAACGGCTTAGCTCTTCAATTCTATTCCGGCCTTCGGATTCATTCATACAGACAAATGTAATTGTTGATGTCCGAAATTAAAGCTCAACCTAAGTCTTTAAAAACTGTAATTA
>JAQCLE010000007.1 GCA_027592755.1 Bacteroidota bacterium
GAAGTAAATAGTTGCTATTTTTGCTCATTGTTAATTCAATAAAGAAGGAACGCCCATGGCAATAATGATTACTGATGAGTGCATCAATTGTGGTGCATGTGAACCTGAGTGCCCCAATACAGCCATCTATGAAGGTGGCGTGGAATGGAGCTGGGGAGGTGGTACAGAATTGAAAGGAGAGGTTCAGCTGAAAGATGGTTCAGTTGTTGATGCCGATGAACAGCAAACACCAGTCTCTGATGAGTTCTACTACATTGTGACTAATAAATGTACAGAGTGTAATGGATTCCATGAGGAACCACAATGTGCCGCAGTTTGTCCAGTTGATTGTTGCATTCCTGACCCTGATCACGAGGAATCACAAGATGAATTGCTTGGCAAGAAAGCATTCATGCACGGGAGCTAATAAATACTTGATTTAAGAGAACTTAATTCATCCGACCTCTTTTTATAAGGTAGGAACTCAATATTTTGTCAAAATCATCTTTGACATCCGCTTCTATAAAATCAATTTTAAGCTGACCACAGCGAAGTTGCAATTCTTTATAATACTGATCCATTTTTGTTCGATAAGTAGTTTTTATATCAGTCGGGGTCAACTTCAGCCTGATGTTTGACTCCAGATCCATAAACTCATAAGGCCGATCTTCGAAATCAAAATCAAGCTCCGTTGTTTTATGCGTTACATGAAATAACAAAACCTCGTGTTTATTATGTTTCAAATGCTGCAGTGCCGAAAATATTTCATCCATTCTCGCCTGATCCTGAAACATATCACTGAATATCAATACCAATGATCTGCGATGGATTTTGTCTGCAATTTGATGAATGACGTTGGCAACATCTGTTTGTTTTTGTCCTTGAGTTTCCTGGAGTAACTGTCCGAGATGGACGAATAATTTATTGATATGTGTTGGTGTTGATTTGGTTTGGGTTTGTAGCTCGATTTGATCAGAAAATGTAAATAGTCCTACAGCATCTCGCTGTTTATGAAGTAAGTAAGCCAGAGCAGCTGAGGCCAACACTGAAAAGCGAATTTTTCCTAAATTCTCAACCGGATAGTACATCGATGAGCTATTGTCGATCACCAACTGACATCTAAGGTTGGTCTCTTCTTCATAACGCTTTGTATAAAGTCGGTCAGTTTTCGCGAATACTTTCCAATCCATATGCCTGGTACTTTCACCGGTATTATATAACCTATGCTCTGCAAATTCTACTGAGAATCCGTGATATGGTGATTTGTGCATTCCAGTTATGAAGCCTTCAACCATTTGTTTGGCCAGAAACTCAATGTTTCCGATTTCCTTTACTTTCTCCAGATCAACCTTCATATTCCTAAACTTACTGATTAATTATAATTAGATCAGGATAATCTCATAGGAATGCCTTTTGAATAAAGATGTTTTTTCAAATCTGTAATGCCAATTTCATTATAGTGAAAAATGCTGGCAGCGAGTGCAGCATCAGATTTTCCAATAAGAAAAGCATCTTCAAAATGTATCATCTCTCCACCTCCTCCTGAGGCGATGATTGGAATATTTATAAGCGATCCTACTTTGCGGTTGAGGTCATTGGCAAAACCAGCTTTTGTTCCGTCATGATCCATAGATGTAAGAAGAATCTCTCCAGCTCCCCTATTTTCAGCTTCCTTCACCCACAACAAAGTTTTTCGTTCGGTTGGAGTTCTTCCGCCCCGAACATGGACGATATCTTCATCACCCATCAATTTGCTGTCAATGGCTACAACTACTGCCTGGCTTCCAAACTCCAAGGCCATATCATCAATCAACCCAGGATTCCTGACAGCTGCTGAGTTTATCGCAATTTTCTCGGCACCTGCATCCAATAAAGCAGAGGCATCTTTGATGGATGACACACCACCGCCAACTGTAAAAGGAATATTAATTTCTCGTGCCACATCCTCAACAATGTGAATTAGTGTTTTTCTGAATTCAACGGTTGCGGTAATATCGAGAAAGACAAGCTCATCAGCAAGGTCCGCAGCATATCGGCTTGCAAGGGCTACCGGGTCACCAGCGTCTTTTAAATCAAGAAAGTTAATTCCCTTAACTGTTCGTCCATCCTTAATATCGAGACATGGAATAATCCTCTTTGTTAACATATATCAATCCAATTAACCATCATTATTCAATTCAGCAAGCTCCTTTAATGTCACTTTGCCTTCGTAAATCGCTTTCCCCACAATGGTGCCAAAAACACCCATTCGTTTCAAGTTTTTCAAATCATCCACCGATGAGACCCCCCCACTGGCAATTAAGTTAAACTTTGGAAAAGCCGATGTGATATGCTGGTACAAATCAATAGAAGGTCCCATCAACATCCCATCCAAATTAACATCGGTGCTTATGACATATTTAATACCCCATTCCTGTTTTTCCTCCAAAAATTCATCAAGCAAGCATCCTGAACTCTCTTCCCATCCGCTTACTGCGATCACACCATCCTTTACATCAGCTCCCAATATAATTTTCTCAGCACCAAATCGTTCCAACCACAGTTTGAGTAAACCAGGGTTTTTTATTGCAATACTGCCTGCAGTCACCTGTTTCGCCCCGGCATCAAAGACAGTTTCCAAATCATCATCGGATTGAACACCTCCCCCAAAATCTATGTGCAAACTAGTTCGGCTGGCAAGTTTCTCTAGTACCTTAAGGTTGATGACCTTTTTGTGTCTGGCGCCGTCAAGATCTACAAGATGTAACCGAGATAGACCATGATCTTCGAATTGCTTGGCGATATCCAAAGGGCTACTGCTATACTCCTTTTTTGCAGAGTAATCCCCTCGGGTAAGTCTGACGCATTTACCGCCAATAATATCAATCGCCGGAATAATGTGCATAATTAGAGAGACAAAAAGTTTTCAAGAATTTTTTGTCCAACATCTCCGCTTTTTTCCGGGTGGGATTGGATCGCATAAAAATTATCCTTTTGAAGGGCAGCGCTAAATGCTTCTATATAATTTGTGGTTGCCACCGTATTTTCTGAAACTTCGGCGTAATAACTATGAACAAAATAGAGGTGTGAATCTAATGCTATGTTTTGAAGCAAAGGTCCTTTCAAATCATTGATATTGTTCCATCCCATATGTGGTATTTTATCCCTTGCTGGAAACTTTTTAACCTCCAGTGGAAAAATATCCAAACAAGTGGTGTCATTTTCTTCGGAATGCCTACACATTAATTGAAGTCCCAGGCATATACCAAGAAATGGAGCCCTTATACCCCGAATAGCCTCGTCAAGACCTTTGTTTCTTAAGTATTTCATTGCGGTACTTGCTTCACCGACCCCAGGAAAAATAACTTTGTCACAAGAATTTAAAATCTCGGCGGAATCCGTGACTATTGGCTCAACTCCGAAACGATTCAGGGCATTGGTCACTGATCTTACGTTACCAGCATTGTATCTTATTATGGCTATTTTCATCATTTACTCAATGTTGTAAAAGTACCATCTATCTGTTTGACTAATTAAACAAACTGTGTTTTAATTATTGATAAATATCTCTACTTTTGCTGCCCAAATTCGGGGTCGCCGAATTGTCCCATGGTGTAATGGTAGCACTACAGTTTTTGGTACTGTCTGTCTAGGTTCGAGTCCTGGTGGGACAACTTTTCCCGATTTGAATCGGGATTTTTCATTTATTGGGTAAACAATTATTAAGAAGTAATCATGTCGAGAGAGGTAAAATTATTCACTGGAAACAATACAAGGGATCTATCTGAGAAAATTGCCTACATTTATGGTAAACCGCTCGGTAAGTCCACATCTGAAAAATTTAGTGATGGTGAACTCTCGTACAATTATGATGAATCTGTGCGTGGCTGCCATGTTTTTCTTATTCAAAGTACATGCCCACCTTCTGACAATATTATTGAATTATTACTGATGATTGACGCTGCCAGAAGGGCCAGTGCCCAGTATGTAACTTTAGTGGTGCCCTATTTTGGCTATGGGCGACAGGATAGAAAAGATAAACCCCGGGTTTCAATTGCAGCTAAACTATTCGCAGATGTTTTAACGGCAGTTGGAGCGGATCGATTAATGACATGCGATTTACATGCGGGCCAAATACAGGGCTTTTTTGATATTCCCGTTGACCATCTAGATGGTAGCTATATCTTCTTTCCATATTTGGAAACACTCAATCTGGATAATATGATTTTTGCTTCACCAGACGTAGGTGGTGTAACAAGAACAAGGGCATATGCAAAACATTTTGCGGTTGAAATGGTTGTCTGTGATAAGCATCGAAAAAGAGCGAATGAAATCGCTTCAATGCAAATTATTGGTGACGTAAATGGTAAAGATGTTATCCTGATTGATGACTTGATTGATACCGGTGGTACCATGTGCCGTGCGGCAAACTTAATAAAAGAAAAAGGAGCGAAATCTGTAAGGGCAGTGTGTACTCATGCCGTACTTTCTGGAAACGCTTATGAAAATATCGAAAACTCAGTATTGGAAGAACTTGTTGTGACTGACACGCTTCCGCTACGGAAACCAAGCAGCAAAATTAAAGTTCTTACCGTGGCTGATTTATTAGCAAAAGCCATCAGAAAAGTACACAATCACGAGTCAATAAGTTCTCTCTTCGTATAGAAATAATTAAACACTTTAAATAATAAAAAATGGAAACACTTGAGATTATAGGGTATAAAAGAGCAAATCTCGGCAAAACAGAGGCCAAAAAGCTTAGAGCAGAAGGCAATGTACCATGCGTTTTATATGGAGCTGGCGACCAGGTTCATTTTTACTCGCCAGGCATTTTGTTCAAAGAACTGGTCTACACCCCGGAAGTTCACTTTATAAATATGGACATAGAAGGAACGGAGTACCGATGTGTTCTTCAGGATATCCAATTTCATCCTGTTAATGACATGATACTCCACGCTGATTTCCTTGTTCTGGATGACAAAAAACCTATAAAGATGGAAGTCCCGATTCACTTAGTGGGAATTGCCCCCGGCATTCAGGAGGGAGGAAAGCTATTTAGAAAAACGCGACTTATTCACGTGAAAGCCCTGCCTCCAAATATGCCAGCGCATATTGACGTTCATATAGACACGTTGCGATTAGGGAAATCTATAAAAATCGGAGACCTCATTGCTGAAACCTATGAAATTCTTAATAGTCCAGCTGTAACAATTGTTTCAGTTCAAATTCCTAGAGTCCTCGTGACCGCTACTGAAGGAGATGAAGGCGAAGAAATTGAGGGTGAAGTTACTCAGGAAGCTGATTCTACTGATGAAGGTGAAACTGGAGAATCACCAACCGAAAGCGCAGAATAAAATCTCTTTTATTAATACTTTTAAAGTCCTGCCCGATGGGTGGGACTTTTTTGTTTCAAATACCTGAAATTAACTTCAGCTGATAAAAGAGATCTAACCAAAAATGAAATACTTAATATGCGGTCTGGGAAACCCCGGGATAGAATATGAGTTAACACGTCATAATGCAGGTTTTCTGGTTCTGGATCGGCTGGCAGATAAAATTGATTCAACATTTACGCCATCACGTCATGCTTCTAAAAGTGAAATAAAATACAAGGGCAGAAAGATAATACTGATAAAGCCAGCAACTTACATGAACCTAAGTGGTAAGGCGGTAAGGTTTTGGCTAAAAGAGGAAAAAGTAGCTATTGAAAATCTTCTCGTCATCACAGATGACATTGCTTTACCATTTGGTAAATTAAGAATGAGGGCAAATGGCTCAAGTGCAGGCCATAATGGGCTGGGTAACATCGAAGAGACTCTCGGTAATAACAACTATTCTCGCTTGCGTTTTGGAGTAGGAAATGAATTCAATAAAGGACAACAGGTTGACTACGTCCTGAGTAATTTTTCACCGGAAGAAACCGATGGATTAGTACTCATACTTGACAAGGCTTGTGACGCAATCCTTTCTTTCTGCACGATTGGAATTAACCGGACAATGAACATATTCAATTAGCTTATCCTTCTAACGCTATAGGTTGCAATTGCTGCAATAATTATAGTCTCAATCATCCAACTTGTACCACTTAATATCAGTCAAAGGTGCTCTTCTTCCTTTATTTTGAGGTGAAAAGTTATTACCCAGGTAATCTAAAATAGTTTCTTCATTACTCCCTAATGGCCATAATCCCTGCGTTTTTTGCATCCAACGGATCATCCCGAGCCAGCCTTCACGTGTAGCCTGATTCTGGGCTATCAATTTAGAAGAATGACAATGGACGCAATTGGCAATCACTTGTTCCTTTCCTTGCCCAGGGGGTAATTCTGACAAAGCAGATGCTTTGTATTCTTTAATTTCCTTTTCCGGAATTGGTGAAGGTTTATCCGGCAATGGAGTAATGCAGGTTATCATAGTAAAAATGGTAGCAATCAATCCAGCAACCGTAAAAATGAACTTGAAATTTCTTTGCTTCATGATACCTGTACAGCTATCCTATGACACGCATTATTAAGATATCCTTTGGGGTTCCATCCAGGAACTACCATTGGTTGAGCATTACCCTGTTCATCAGCAGCCCTTGCCCACACTTCATAATAGCCGGTTTTCGGAAAACTAACTTGTGTCGTCCAACGTTGCCATGCCAACCTGTTGACAGGTCGATCCAGGCTACAATTCTGCCATGTACTGCCAAAATTAATTGATACGTGAACTTCTGAAACTTTGTAATCCCCAGCCCATGCATGACCACTTACTTTGAGAGATTTGCCTCTATCGATCATTGCGCCAGATTTGGGAGATGTTATGAGCGACTTAACTGGCATAGACTCTATGATGCACATATCCTCATCTGCTACCTTAGCTCCCGGTGCAACTGCATCACACGGCATCCTGTAGGAGTCTCCACCCATTTTTTCTCCATCATGAACTTTGTTCCTGATAATGATGCGGTTAAGCCATTTACCCGAAACGGAACCTGGCCATCCTCCCATTACCAGGCGCAGCGGATACCCGTTAAGAATAGGAATCTGTTGGTCATTCATCTCCCATGCAATGAGTGTCTCATCTTCCAAAGCTTTGCTTATCGGCACACCTCTGCTAATGACTATTTTTGATGGATCTTTGCTCAAATGAATATCAGCACCATAGTAACCGATATACACTGCATCATTCTTCAGTCCAACATCATTTAAAACATCCTTCAAACGCACGCCTGTCCATTTGGCACAGGCCACAGCTCCGATCGTCCATTGATTACCTTTTGCGGGCGGATTAAATTCACTGCGGCCATTTCCACCACACTCGATCACCAGATTGTAAGAATAAGTGTTGAATTTCTCCCTTAACTCTTTAATGGTATATGTTTTGACATTTTCTGCGGATTCTCCTTCAATCCTCAATGACCATGTGGCTGCATCAGGGTTTTCAGGAACAAGTCCATTGTTTCTTACAAAAAACTTATCGGCTGGCGTAACAGCATCGTCAAGTAAGTGAGCTTTAGCTTCAATATTCCAGGGTAAATCATTCAACAATGTCATTTCGGAATCTTTACCCCACGGGAGGTCATCCTGCAGACCAACAATACTCATACCTTCCGGAAGATTATCTGCAAATACAACATCCAATCCCGATATGGCTGCAATTGATGCCATTCCGGCCCGTTTAATAAATCCTCGGCGTTTATTCATTAATTTTCCAATCTTTAGAGTTCAACTTAATCATTTGTCCTACCTTGATATTCTTTAGTTGTGACTCGGATAAATTTACTTTAAAAATGCCTCGATGATTGGTCGCTGTTAACTCATTTGATTCGAAATCAACATCCAATATTTCAGCTTCAATAGAATTGAGGTCTAATAAAGTATTAAGCACATTTTTTGGTGTTCCCTTTCTGATCACCTTCCCCAATTCCATAATGAAAACTTCATCTGCCAACCGGGTCGCCTCTAACTCATCATGGGTAACCATGAGTGCCGTGAACCCATATTTATGGTGAAGCGATTGAAGATCTTTCTGCAACTTTTCCCTAAGTTTTTGATCAAGGGCAGCGAGAGGTTCATCTAAGAGCACAATATCAGGTTTTCTTAAAATTACCCTGGCAAGGGCAACCCGTTGTTGTTGACCTCCTGAAAGTTCTTGAGGTTTACTCTTTACCAAATCACCAAGATTCATTAACTCAAGAATTTCATCAATTTCTTTCTTTTCTGAAACTTTACCTATAGCGAAATAAAGATTTTGGATAACAGACATATTTGGAAAAAGGGCATAATCCTGAAAAACAAAACCTACGCTCCTTTTTTGAGGTTTTACAAAAATAGAATTGTCACTATCAAACCACACCTCTTGCTCATATGTAATCTTTCCTGATCCAGCTTTCATCAAGCCCGCAATGATCTTGAGGACACTTGTCTTACCCACTCCGGATTCACCCATCAACGCATAAAACCCACCTTTTTTTAGTTGCATATCAATGTCAAGCTCAAACAATCCTGACTGTCCTTTCAGATGTCTCTTCAAAATGATTTCTATCATGTAAAATCGGGTTTGAAGCGTTTCTGAAAATAGTAAACCACTAAAAGAATTGTCAATGAAAAACCCAGTAATATGAGTGAATAGCTATTTGCCATGCCATAATTCAGCGCTTCCAACTCATGATAAATCGCCAGTGAGGCCACCCTGGTTTCTCCTGGAATATTCCCACCTATCATTAAAATTACACCAAACTCCCCTATGGTATGGGCAAATGTGAGGATAAGGGAAGTTAGAATAGCTGGTTTGACATTCGGTAATATCACTTGCGTATATGTTACGAAGCGAGACTTCCCAAGTGTAAACGACGCCTCTTGAAGTGAAACCATCAGGTTATCCAAAGCTGATAAAACCGGGTTTACCATAAAAGGAAGACTAAAGATTATGGAACCGAGAAGAATACCTTCAAAACTGAAAGCGAGTTGAACATTGAAAATGATCTCGAACCATTTACCTAAAAAAGCATTCTGTTGAAAACTTACCAACAGATAATAACCCAATACCGAAGGTGGCAACACCAAAGGAAGTGTTACCAGGCTTTTTACAAGGTTTTTTAAAAGGAAATCAAAATGATGAATGAAGAAAACAAGGACAAATCCAATTACCATGAGACATACGGTTGTTAGAAAAGCTAGCTCTATGCTTAGGATAAAAGGTTGCCAAAATTGATCCAATTGCTAAATAATAATTAATCCAGGCTTTAAAGATAATCTACTTCTTCAATCCCTCATTCACCAATCACAAAACCATACTTTCTTAACAGAGTCAACGATGCTTCGGAACTGAGAAAATTGATGAATTTTTGAGCCATGGATTTTGATTTTGATTTTTGAAGAATAACATAAAAATAAGGCACCAATGCAATATCAGGCCCCTCAATTGCCATCCAAAAACCATGGGATTTAAGTGCCTCGGAAAACGCAGCAGAATTTGCACTAAATGCCGCTTCAACGGTATTGAGTTTAATGTAGTGATTAACCTGACCTATTGAATTACCAAAAACCATTGATGATTCAATAGCATTCCAAGCATCTTTTCGTATAAGCCAATCTCTGGCCGTTCTACCAAAAGGTGCAAGGTCTGGATTTGAAATCGATATTCTCTTAAAAGTTCCGTTTTTTAAACTCCACAGTAACTCATCCTTCTCAACTTTGGAAGAACTCCAGAAATAAACACGGCCATTCAGGGCAACAGCTGGAGGGTTTTCTGTTAAACCGGTCTTTGCCAACCGATTGGGATAATCAAGATCGGCCCCAATAAAAAGGTCATAAGGAGCGCCATTGAGAATTTGTGAAGTAAGTGAACCAGTCGCTGCTGAAATAAATTCAATGTTACAATTATTAATATCCTCAAAACTCTGTTCAATTTCTTGAAGTGGGAGAAGTAGACTGGAAGCTATGGCTATAGTAAGACGATCTTGCTGAGCCATGGAAAGAACGGGGATAAAGAGAACAATGATTATTAAACCAATTTTAATCCGGTCTTCTATTTGTAGTTTTTGGTTCAAAAGGATAATACTCAGATCAAACTCACTTCTTTTCCCTCCAGATAACTCACTCCCTCTAAATATTTATCAACCTCCCTGGCAACTTCTCTGCCTTCAGAAATAGCCCAAACTATAAGTGATTGCCCTCGCCTCATATCACCTGCGGCAAAAACTCCTTCCACGCTTGTAGCATAATTATTGGCAAGAACATTGCCTCGCTCGTCCAGTTCAACCCCCAACTGATCAATCATGCCCTCCTTTTGGGGGTGAACAAAGCCAGCGGCTATTAAAACAAGTTCACAAGGCAACGTCCGCTCGGTACCTTCGATTTCTTTAAAGCCTTTATCACCCCATTCAATATTCACAACCTTCAAACCTGTCAGCTTACCCTTTTCACCAATAAATTCTTTTGTAAGAATGGCCCATTCCCTATCACAACCTTCTTCATGAGAAGATGATGTTCTTAAAACCATGGGCCATTCCGGCCAGGGATTGTTTTCAGATCGCTCATTGGGCGGCTTGCTCAGTAGTTCAATTTGGGTTACACTTTTTGCTTTATGTCTGTTGGACGTACCCACGCAGTCGGAACCAGTATCGCCCCCGCCTAATACTATCACATTCTTTTTGGTTGCTTTGATTTGATCACCGGTTAAAGGAAGTTTAGAGACCACTTTATTTTGTCTCGTAAGAAAATCCATCGCAAAATGAATGCCTTCCAAATCTCGGCCTGGTAAGGGAAGATCGCGTGGAATGGTCGAGCCCCCACATAAAACAATGCTATCGAATTCCTTTTTCAGACTATCTACTCTAATATCAAATCCAATATTCACATTGCACTTGAAAATCACACCCTCTTCTTCCATGATATCAAGCCGACGCTTTACTACCCATTTTTCAAGTTTAAAATCGGGTATTCCAAACCGAAGCAAACCACCAGGCTCCTCTGCTCTTTCGAAAACAGTAACCGTGTGTCCTGCTTTATTGAGTTGCGCCGCAGCCCCTAAACCAGCTGGTCCTGAACCAATCACCGCTATCTTTTTACCTGTGCGGTGTTTTGGTGGATTCGGCTTAATAAGCCCTAATTCAAACGCTTTTTCAACAATTGTCTTCTCTATTAATTCTATTGAAACGGGAGGTTTGTTGATTCCAAGAACACAGGACGCCTCACATGGTGCCGGACAAATTCGCCCCGTGAACTCAGGAAAATTATTGGTCATTGACAATACCTCAATCGCCAATTTCCAATTGCCCTGGTAAACAGCATCGTTAAATTCTGGGATATTATTTCCGAGGGGGCACCCGTTATGACAAAATGGAATGCCACAATCCATACACCTTGCAGCCTGTTTATTCGATGCTACATCAGGAAATTCGATGTACAATTCTTTATAATCATTTATTCTTTCTTTGGGGTCACGTGTTTTTGGCAACTCCCTGTTAAACTCGAAAAATCCTGTCGGCTTTCCCATCTTAAACTGACTCCTTCTGTAATTTCTTCTGCTTACTTAAAACTGCCTTATATTCGGTTGGCATAACTTTCGTAAAATGAATGAGGTTATTTCCCCAATCTGACAGAATTTCTTCAGCCAGACGACTGCCAGTAAACTTCATATGCTTAATAATTAATTGTTTTATGAAGTTAGCATCTTCAAAATCCGGGATTTCAAACTTAACCATCTCCATGTTACACAGATTATTAAACTCCTTATCCGGGTTGTAGACATAGGTAATGCCACCGCTCATACCCGCAGCAAAGTTTTTACCTGTTTTTCCAAGGATAACTACCCGGCCCCCGGTCATGTACTCACATCCGTGATCGCCGACTCCTTCAACAATAGCAATAGCACCTGAATTTCGAACTCCAAAGCGTTCGCCGGCAATCCCACTGACATATACCTCTCCAGCTGTAGCGCCATATAATGCAACGTTTCCTATAATAGTCTGTTCATAGGCTAAGAAGTTGGATTCTCTGTGAGGATAAACAATCAACTGACCACCGGACAAGCCTTTACCGAAGTAGTCATTGGCTTCTCCCTCGAGGACAAACTTTATACCTGGCGCCGCAAATGCCCCGAAACTTTGGCCAGCAGATCCTCGGAAATTGAACTTTATTGTGCCTGCAGGTAAACCTACTCCTTTGTATTTTCTAGAGATTTCATTGGAGAGCATTGCTCCAACCGCTCTATCTGTATTTACTATTTTGAATTTCCCTTTGGAAACTTCTCCTGACTCCAACGAAAGCCTGGCCGCGTCTATTAGCTTTTTATCAAGAACATTCTCGATGTCGTGTTGCTGCTTACGTTTGTTGTAAACATGGTTTTCATCCGATTCAGGTATCCGGTAAATGATAGATTCAAGTTGTAGTTTTTTTAACCTTGAATTCTTGATATCATTCCGTACTTCCAATAAATCAGATCTGCCAATCATTTCATTAACAGTCCTGATTCCTAAAGACGCCATTATTTCTCTGAGGTCATGTGCCAGAAATTTAAAAAGATTAACAACATGATCAGGATCACCCGAAAATAGTTTTCTCAACTCCTCATTCTGAGTTGCAATACCTACGGGGCATGTATTCAAATGACATTTTCTCATCAAAATACAGCCTTCAACGACAAGCGCTGCTGTGGATATACCCCATTCTTCGGCCCCGAGTAAAGCCGCTATGGCAATATCACGTCCTGTTCGAAGTTGTCCGTCTGTCTGTAATACAATACGATCGCGAAGATTGTTCATAACCAGGGTCTGATGAGCTTCAGCCAGACCCAATTCCCATGGCAAACCTGCATGCCTGATTGAACTCAGAGGAGAAGCGCCGGTACCCCCATCTCCTCCAGATATTAAAATCACATCGGCCATTGCTTTAGCAACCCCTGCAGCCACTGTTCCTACTCCAGCTTCTGACACTAATTTGACATTAATTCTTGCCCTGCGATTAGCGTTTTTTAAATCAAATATTAACTGCGCAAGATCCTCAATCGAATAGATATCGTGATGAGGTGGAGGTGAAATCAAGCCAACACCAGGTGTTGAATTTCTCACTCTTCCAATCCACTCATCTACCTTGTGGCCGGGTAGTTGTCCCCCTTCACCTGGTTTAGCACCCTGGGCTATTTTTATCTGTAGCTCACTTGCATTAGTAAGATAATAACTTGAAACACCGAACCTCCCAGAAGCCACTTGTTTAATGGCTGACCGCTCCCAATCACCATTTGGCTTGCGATCATAACGAATGGGATCTTCTCCGCCTTCACCGCTGTTGCTTTTACCGCCAATCCTGTTCATGGCAATGGCTAAAGTCGAATGAGCTTCATGCGATATTGAACCAAAAGACATAGCGCCTGTTGCAAATCGTCTAAAGATTGCCTCAGCAGGCTCTACTTCCGAAAGTGGTATCGACTTTGTCTTTTTGAAATCAAACATACTTCTCAGTGTAATAGCACGTTCAGATTGAGAATTAATTTTTTCCGTGTATCTCTTATAGAGTGTATAGTCGTCCTTACGGGTAGAAAGCTGTAATAAATGAATAGTATCCGGATTAAAAAGATGGGCCTCCCCATTTCGCTTCCACTGGTAAAGACCACCTACTGGTAACTTATCGCTATTTGGATTGTCAGTATCGTATGCAAAACGATGCCTCCTTAAAATATCGTTAGCAATGTCATCAAAATCCAGACCTCCAATCCGTGATGTGGTGCCTTTGAAGCATTTTTCCACAACTTCATCTCCCAATCCAATGCATTCAAATATTTGTGATCCCTGGTATGACGCGAGTGTCGAAATCCCCATCTTCGACATCACCTTCAGCAGCCCATTGCCAATGGCTTTGGTATAGTTTGCAAAAATCTTGTCTTCATCATGATCTTCCACCAAACCATCCTTTCTCATCTGTCTGATCGTTTCGAAAGCCATGTAGGGATAAACTGCTGATGCACCGTATCCGACGAGGGTGGCAAAATGATGAACCTCGGCTGCATCTCCAGCCTCCACCACCAAGCCAGTGCGCGAACGCAGTTGATTGTCAACAAGATGGTGCTGAACAGCTCCGATGGCCATAAGCGAAGGGATAGGGGCCAAACTTTTACTTATACCCTTATCACTAATTATCAGGATATTAACACCATCCATAACGGCTATTTCAGCCTTCTTACAAAGTACATCCAGGCCTTTTTCAAGACTTCCTTTATTGCCATCCGCCTTGAAAACGGCATCAATCACTTCAACCCTGTAGTCCTTAATCTCCAATTGCCTCAATTTCTCAAACATCTCAAGACTGAGGACCGGTTGAGAAATATGAATTTGTCTTGAGTGTATAGGACTCTCAGTAAGGATATTATGATTTGAACCTACTCGAGTAAATATTGCCATTACCAGCCGCTCCCTGATAGGGTCAATGGCGGGATTACTTACCTGGGCAAAATGTTGTTTAAAATAATGAGATAAATGCTGATTTTGATTTGATAAAACGGCAAGTGGTGTATCTGCACCCATCGATCCAAGGGGCTCCTTACCTCCTTCGGCCATCGGCTTAATAAGTACGTTGAGATCTTCAGTCGAAAAACCAAAAGCCTGCTGGTATTTCCTGACCTTATCCTTAGACATCGGTTTGGGCATATTCTCTGGAATAGGCATATGTCTTAGCTTGCTTCGGTTCTTTCTCACCCATTCCTTATAGGGTTGCTGATTCATCAGTTCTGTCTTCAAGTCAACATCATCTCTGAATTTTCCATGATGCAGATCGGCGACAATCATTTTGCCCGGCTCGAGCCTACCCTTCTTTATAACTATTGCAGGATCAACCTCAAGTGCGCCAGCCTCAGAAGATACAATCAGTCGATCGTCATTCGTAAGACAATACCTCCCAGGTCGCAAACCGTTCCTGTCGAGCGTGGCCCCGACCATTCGGCCATCAGCAAAACATAAGGCCGCGGGTCCATCCCAGGGTTCCATTAGTGAAGCATGAAATTGATAATATGCTTTTTTGTCCTGGTTCATTAATTCATTATCCTGCCAGGCTTCAGGAACCAGCATTGTCATAACATGAGGAGTGCTCCTACCACATAGAAAGAGCATTTCCACCATAGCATCAAGATTGGAAGAATCAGAGTTCCTCGGATTACATATTGGCAACAAAATCTCCATCTCATCTTTTGTGAAATAAGGCGTTTCAAATAATGCTTCTTTGGAACGCATCTTTAAAACGTTACCCCTTATCGTATTGATCTCGCCATTATGGGCGAGATAACGGAACGGTTGTGCAAGTTGCCAGCTGGGAAAAGTATTTGTCGAAAACCTCGAATGGATCATAGCAAAATTCGACTTCAATCTGGTGTCAGTAAGATCAGAGAAATAGTGCCTTAATTGGTCGGTTCTTAATTGACCTTTATAAACAATCCTTCGGCAGGAAAATGAGGGAACATAACACTCATTTTCAATGTGTTTAACACCCTGATTAAGCTTTTGAGTTAGGTATTTACGAAGAACAAATAACTTACGTTCAAGAAATATAGAATCATCAAACTTCTCCTTATAGCGAACAAAAAGTTGTTCAATCCATGGTGAAATTTTTAATGATGTTTTTCCTGCAAATTTCGTATTAACCGGAACTACCCTGTAGCCTATAATTTCAAACCCCCTGGCCGCAACGTAGTCACGGATTCTCAGTTTATAAATTTTTCGTGTAGCCTCATCCTGAGGAAAATAAATCAAACCCACTCCGAACTGCTCTGGAGCTTCTTTAAGTTCAAAACCAGACTTTGGTACAACTTCGGTAAAAAATTCGTAAGGTATTTGAGTCATAATTCCAGCCCCATCACCTGTATCCAATTCACAACCCTTCCCACCACGATGCTCCATACACTCCAGCATTGACAGTGAATCCTTGATTATTGAGTTAGACCTAATTCCTTTAATATTAGCTATAAACCCAATCCCACAAGAGTCTCTCTCAAACTCTGACCGATATAGTGACTTGTTCTTCTTGATACCCGACATACCCTCAATTGATAGTTTCGCCATTGTAGCCATACTCCATCATTTATTAATGAAGTTTAAAAAAGATTAAAGCTTTGAGAACATTCTTAAAATATAAGAAATCAAATTTTTAAGATCAAGGTGGCGTTATTAAAAATATTGTAAATCAGTACGTACTCAAATCCTCCAATTTATTAATCTCATAACTGGTTCTCATTCATTCCATTATAATAGTTAATTAAGTCCAAATTCAAAAATACCTCTTCTATCTTTGAGTTCAATTGCCAACCCTTTCAAACTATTTTTATTCATTTACTTGCTTTACTTTTCGATACTCATTAAAATCCACTTTTACGAACCATTTCATCAGAAAATTCAATGAATAATATTTTAAAAAACATAAAATCAGAACTTGGAAAGCCTTATGAAGATCTTGAATTTATTCTTGAATGTTTCAGAGAAACACTGGTTGAAAGCGGTGAAAAAGAGATGTCAAAATATATTCCCTGGATTAATGATGTTGAGTTAAAACCAGCTGAAATAACTAATAAGCACCTCCAGATTTATTCAATGTCTTTCCAGTTACTCAATATGGTTGAGATTAATGCAGCCGTACAGCAACGGAGAGGAAAGGAAGAGGGTCATGGTATGGCCAGCATCAGCGGACTCTGGGCAGAAAACTTGGAACGCTTGAAGAAATTGGGTATCAAAGAGCAAGAAATTGCTGAATGTCTTGATGAAATTAGGGTCGAACCAGTGTTGACGGCACATCCTACAGAGGCTAAGCGTTCTACAATTCTCGAACACCATCGATCTCTATACCTGCTATTGGTGCAGCGAGAAAATAACATGTACAACTCAATTGAGCATAATGAAATCAGAGAGGAAATTAAGCTCCAAATAGACCGAATCTGGAGAACTGGTGAAATTTACATGGAAAAGCCCGATGTACGTTCAGAATTGAGCAATGTACTCTATTACCTAACGAATGTATTTCCAACGGTAATTCCAATCCTAAATAAAAGGTTAAAGCAAGCTTGGCATGAATCAGGATTTAACAAAGAGCTGCTCAACAACCATTGGCCCAGTGTGACTTTTGGAAATTGGGTAGGTGGTGACCGTGATGGGCATCCACTGGTCACAGCGGAAGTCACAAAAGAAGCATTGCTTACGCTTCGGTTAAATGCTTTTATTGTTATTAGAAGGGGTCTTATTGATCTTTCAAAGCACCTGAGCTTCGCGTGCGACTATGATAACGCTCCCAAAATATTGAAGGATCGTCTGTCGAAACTTTTGTATGAAATGGGTGAGGAAGGAGATCTGGCTTATCAAAGGAATAAAGGTGAGGTTTTCAGGCAATTCCTAAATCTGATTACTGCAAAACTTCCAGTTGACGTCAAAAGACAGCATGCTACTCAACTTAATGAAAAGGCATGGAGTTATATCAAACCCGATGAATTATTGGGTGATCTTTATATTCTCGAGGAAGCACTTATTGAATACGGCGCTCATGCAGCAGCTCATACCGATGTGAAAGAGGGGATTTTGTTGGTTGAATCATTTGGGTTTCAACTGGCTCACCTTGATGTAAGGCAAAATAGTTCTTTCCATGATAAGGCTTTTTCACAGTTGATGGCATCAGGTCATTTGAATGACACAAATTTCTTGAAATGGAATGAAGATCAACGTCTTGAATTTATTAATACAGAATTAAAACTTAACCGCCCCTTTACTCATCGTCACATTACACTTGGGAATGAGGCCAAGGCAGTTGTTGATAGTCTTGAGGTACTGGCAACTCATGTTTATAAATATGGACCAGAGGGTCTCGGATCACTCATTGTAAGCATGACTAGAAGCCTTTCAGATCTCTTAATGGTCTATCTTTTAGCTCGTGAAGCCGGTTTGACACAGGAAATTGAAGAAGGAATAATTTGCATGTTACCTGTTGTCCCATTGTTTGAGACCATTGAAGATTTAGAAGCTGCACCGCAAATACTTGATGATTTTCTGTCGCATGAGTTCGTAATAAGAAGTATCAAATACAAACAAATGGTTGAGGGAACAACCCATCGGATTCAGCAAGTAATGATCGGTTATAGTGACAGTAACAAAGACGGAGGGATCATGTCCAGTCAATGGAATCTGTATAAAGTACAGAGCAAGTTAACAGAAGTTGGGTCAAAACATGGTGTCAGAATTCGTTTCTTTCACGGAAAAGGGGGAACAATTAGTCGCGGCTCAGGCCCTTCTCATTGGTTTGTTAGAGCATTACCACCTTCAGCAGTAAGCACTAATATCAGACTTACCGAACAAGGTGAAACAATTGCTCAGAAGTACGCGAATAAGGTCAATGCGGCCTATAACCTGGAACTCCTCCTTGCCAGTGCAACGGCTCAAACATTGATAGACAGGCATAGGAAAAAATCAGAACATCCATTTGCAGATGTGCTCGAAATACTGGCGACTGACAGTAAATCGCATTACGAAAATCTCCTGAACCATAAATATTTTATCCAATTCTTTGGTGAAGCGACGCCCATTGATGTTATCGAATCGAGCAAGATCGGATCGAGGCCAGCGCGAAGAACCGGAAAAAGGAGCCTTGAAGATTTAAGAGCCATCCCATGGGTTTTTAGCTGGTCACAGTCCAGGTTCAACATGACCAGTTGGTATGGGTTAGGTTCTGCATTGATGAATTTCAGAAATAACCAGCCCGACCGATTCAAGGAATTCAAAGAAGCCGTTAAATCAGATAGTGTGATCAGGTATGTGCTTACCAATGTTGATACGAGTCTTGCTGCTACCGATACCGAAATAATTAAAGCTTACGCCTCGCTTGTAACAAATGAGGAAGTTCGGAAACCTGTGCTAAAATTATTCCTCGATGAATTAGCAAGAACAAACGAAATTATGGAAGATATCCTGGAAAGGCCCCTAAAAGAGAGGAGGAGAAATCATTATTATTCCAATCAGCTGAGGGCCATGGGTATGGACGAAATTCATTACCACCAGGTATACCTTCTTCGTAAGTGGCGTCAGGCGAAAAATGAGGGGGATGACGAGAAAAGTGAAGAGCTTCTTGTCAGCCTTTTATTATCGATTAATGTACTTGCTGGCGCTATGCGCAACACGGGTTGACGGCTAATTGTCACGTCTAATAAAGATAAAATCACCACCTTCATCACCGGCATTTTGGACAGTACCATACTGAGGAATATTCGGACTATTGTTCAATACCGCATCCCGAAAACTTGAAAAAAGCTTTTCAGCTGAAAGATATTTCTCCTCATTCTCATCGAGTCGTTTTACCATGTATTCCAGGAATACACTTTTGTCTGGAACAGCCTTCAGTGTCCCACTGGTCATGGCTTTCCTGCTTGGTAAGGCATACATCTTATTAATTGCCGGCTGAGCGTCAGTAAATGCTGACCGAGTCTTAAAAATCGAGCCACTGAAACAAGCATCTGCTACAAGAAGCGTGTGTTTGGAGTCAATACTACCAATGTAATCACTGATTGTACTGTTTCTTATCCAAAAGGCAGTATTAGCCTTCCTTGCATCGGAAGGTAGCCAATAACCCAATTCTCTTTCTTCGTCCCACCAACCATGACCGGCGTAAAAAATCAACAGGTTGTCGTCACCTTTCACCTTTCTACTCAAAACATCAAACGCGTCAATAAAATCCTCATAGGTGGCATTTTTCAACATCGTGACGTTCTCAGTATCAAAAGTATACTTGGTAGTGAGCTCTGCATATAAATTTTCGGCATCTGCTATTGGCTGATCCAGATGGGTGATGTTGGCATCCTGATACTGATTGATACCAACTATTAATGCATAGTATTTTCCTCTGACGGCCACTCCTTCGACGCCTTCCGCTGTTCTAGAAACATAAAAGTTTTTCTCTGTCTCATTATTATTACTGTCAATTACCTTAAGTGTTATATGGTTCTCCCCATCAATAAGTGGAATAGTAGTTCTGAAAATACCCTGGTTATCTATTGGAGTTATGTTACCATTCACATGGAATTGAACAATACCCTGAGCGTCTTCGATTCGACCTGCAAGCTCCAAATAGGCACTCTTAATCGAATAAGCACCACGGGGAAGGCTTTCTAATTCAGTAGGTCTGAATATGGAAATTATCGATGGTTCATCATCGGCGAAGTTGACGGTGATTTTTGGGGTTTTTTGGGTTACGGTCTGTGCCTGGGTAAGGCTCGCAAACAAAATAATGCCCAGAATTAATGCTAATATTTTCATTTTGTCTATTTTTTATTGCACTCTGGTACTATAAATATAAGTTATTAGTTAGTCAGATTAATAATTAATGATAATTCTTTCATCGTGAAACCAATGCTTCATTACCCGCTTCTTATTTAGCTTAATGCATTGCCTTGTCAAGCAGGGCAATTACAAAAAGCGAGAGAAGTCATTAAGTATACGACTTGATCAGGTAATCCATAACGTATTCACTAACTGGATTACCCGGCTAAACCGGGCAATGACAAAATAGTATGAAGGGAATACCCGACCAATACTCTACTACCTCTTTATCATTAACTTTTTAAATGGAATCGACCTATTATCGTATTCCAGTTTATATAAATACAAACCATCGGGTAATGCCGTTCCGGATTGATCATTGCCATCCCAGGTAATTTCAAATGACCCCTTACCTACTTCACTGTTCAATAGCTCAACTACTCTTTGACCGAAAAGGTTATAAAGAGAAACCTTAATGTCGTAGTAATCTCTCTCGCCGCTGATATACACAGGGATATTCACTTCATTTTTTAAGGGATTGGGATAAGCATCACCCAGCAAACTCACCTGATCCAATATGGATTCATCATGAAGGCTGAAGATTACCTTCATAGATGTTTCTAATTTTCCGGGAATGCTCATTGAGCCATTCGCCTTCATATCAAGCGCTTCACTGGTTTCGCTGTTAACCAAAACAAAATATCCATCTACTTGTGACAGCATCTCATTGTCCCATTGAAGAAGCGTAGGGGTATCATAGCTGCTTCCCACATTGAATTCCCAGGTATATTCACTGGTTGATCGCACGACATTTTGTGTCACTGGATAATCCTCATTTTCCAGATCAAAATCCATTTCGATATATTCTATAAATCTTGGGGGGCTCCATAGATCATACTCATCTTTACCCTCTATGGCATTGCGATTCATTCCGATCGCTCCCAGGCCATGGTTTAAATCGCCATTGGCTATCTTGAAATTAAGCCGCCAGTTTTCAGAATTTTCAAAATTTGATATAAGCCTTCCTGTTGAAGTTGTTTTTCTTCCGGTAGCCGCAGCGGTTATTGGTATTTCAAAGTTGGTTACCGCACCCGAAGACATGACGTAAGCTCCTTCGAATGTTCCAAGTGTTGGTTTTGTATTATAGCCTGTCGCTGTATAATAATATACCTGGGTCTCTACTTCGGAAGTAACAACTCCCTCATCGATGTTGTGCTGAACCACATCTCCCCAGTCAAGTGAGGCCAGGTAAGGATTGCCAATCAGATTCCAACCTAACTTTAAATTGATCGTAAATGGCGTACCCGGGCCGGCATTGACAGTCGTTCCACCTCCAACATTTAGCGTTGTTGATTCTTTGGCCAGGAACCAGTAACCGGTACCCGGCTGCAGGGTTGATCCTGTACTCAAATCTGAAGTTGTTGTTCCATTGTACTGGAGAATCCGCCAGTCTTTCTTGTTAGTCTTGCCTGACAATTCTTCGAAAGCTGTCCCAACTGTAAGTCCTTCCAATGGCATAGCAAATATTCGATAATTGGTAACCAGACTGCCGAAACCAAGCTTAGAGGTGATGTTCTCCGTATTTTCTGGTATTTCTAAATCGATAAAACCAACAACATCATCGGTGCACTCTGATACATTTTCTACTAAGAATCCATAACCAATTCCTACTGATTTAAAATCATTCGGACCAAAAGTGAAGCTAAAAATACCGTCACCTTCATCCGTGGCCGCTACAATTTGGACCTCAGTGTCATTGCCTCTTATATAAATGAACGCTACGCCGCTTATCGCTTGTGTGTCGGTTACTTTTGCCTTCACCGTAACTGAGGCATCAACACCCTTAATAAAATTGCGTGGATTGGTGGTATCAAGTGAAATCGACAGGTCAGCGCAAGTTGAGGCAGCTTCCACAGTTACTGTTACTGCCCAATCCTGTGTTGTAACACCGTCTTGCGCTGTAACAACATACGTCACGGCATTAGTAAAATCATTAGAAGTGGTACCGCTTACCTGGAATGTACCTCCAACAGTTGCGGAAGCACCATCTGATAAGGTGAAGGTGGCCACAAGGCCATTCAAATTGGTGCCGCTGGCCACTTCAATTCCTATTGTACCAGTTCCAATTGTTGCCGATCCAGTCTGTTCCGGGAAGCTAAATGATGTTATTTCTGTTGCATTGCTCAATGTCCCCGTTGTAACCGTTACAGCCCAGGGTTGGGTCGTACCATCTTCCGCAATGATCGTGTAAGTAACCGTGCCCGTGAAATTATTAGGGGTAGTACCACTGATCTGGGCGATTCCATTAACCTCTGCTCTGGCACCATCTGAGAGATTAAATGTTGCAATCAATGAGGTTAAGTCGGCACCAGTGGCAACTGGTATATTTATCGTATGATTAACAACATCCGGAATAACAATGCTTGTTTGTTCATTAAAATTGAAAGAAGTAATATCAGTTTCTGACGATAAAGACCCTTCATCCACAAATAAATCGGCAATTTCTGTATCAGAGAGTGCCCGGTTATAGATACGGAAATCATCTACTGTACCGTCCCATGATTCAACAAGCCCCCCACCAGATCCCTTGTATGAACCAATGGCCATGGTTTCAAGGTCGGAATAAACATATTCATGAACCATCGTCCCTCTGGGCAGCCCGTCCCAATAAAGCGTCCAGGTCGTATTGGGATCATCATAAACAATAGAAAGAAGATGAGCTCCTCCATCGTTGACACTAGGTTCGGTAACTAACATCTCTGTAATTGAACCATCTGCCACCCGGGCAAGAATATGAATATTTTCACCGGCCCCCTGTGTATCACATATGAAGCCATAATAGGGAGCACTGACGTTATCAAAATCTCCTAAAAAGGCCTGAAAATCAGCTGCGCTTGAAGCGTACCAGCCTGAAAGAGTGAAAGAACTGTTATCAGGGATTGAATAATTGGTGCTGATTCTGTCATCCAAACCGTCAAAGGCATAAGCACGGTCTATGTCACCGAATCTGTCGGTTGTGAGCAAAGCTTCAACAACCGTCGCGTTATAACCATTGCCACTTTCATCATTGGCATTACCATTAAATGGATAATAGGCCACCATCCCTTCAGACAATGGTGGAAGTTTCTTTACTTTGATTGTCCAATCCCGAGGTGTTCCGTCTTCGGCGGTTATTTTATAAACAACATCCGCACTAAAGTTATTCGCTGTAATGCCCGTTATTTGATTATTCGCAACAATAGTTGCAACCGCTCCATTAGAAAGGGCAAATTCTGCGGTCAGTTGATTGAGATTGGTCTCATTAGCAACCTTCACATCGATTGTATTGGTCTCAACATCAATGACGCCATTATAAAAAGGTATTTCAATGACATAATTCAAAGCCTGATCAGACAGGTCATTCCATTCTCCGGATGCGTTAGTTTGTACATAATTTTCACTTACCCCGCCATTTGGCTCATCTGGGCCTCATCCTTCATAATCAATGATAGTTCCATCAACCCAGGTAAAATTTCCTTCATCATACTGGTCAGTCATTCCCAGCCATACGTTTTCCGTTATTCGGTTGGCAATGAATGTATTTTCAACACTGGAATGGACCGTAGCCAGTTTCCAGCCCTGGGCTTCAGCGGCAGCCCTGGCGTCATTCCATAACGCCGGAGTTTTTGAGATATAGTAATATTTCCCAACCAATTGCCCAAGAAAGGTGTATTCAGAAACATTTGGCACCTGGCTCAGTCGATAAAAAACGATGTCATTTCCTGTGAATGTCGGTTTTTCATTTACGTAAGTATCGAGGATTTCAAAATCTGTTAGTGCATTGGAGTATATCCTCACCTCATCAATCTTGCCGCCAAAAAATTCATCTTCAATTCCGTTAAATGGATTATTGCCAATTAAGAAATTGCCAAGCCCGGCTATATTGCCACTTGCAACTACTTCTGATACCAGTTCACCATTCTGAAACAATTTTAATGCACTTCCATCATAAGTGGTAACACTAAATGTCCAGTCTCCTTCCGGGACAATTTTGCCAAATGTGCTGTAGGTAGTGCCTAGATCATTGGTAAAAAAAGATCGCAGGTTGAAACTGTTTTGACGTATGCCAAGACTTACCCCACCATCGTTGCTATCAACAGTACTCGAAACAATTCCCTGGTGTCCTGTGGAATGAGATTTGGTACGATAAGCCCAGGCCATAACGGTGAATTCATTGACTAATGCCTGTGTCGTTATTGGCAAAGTGATCTGATCATCAATTCCATCGAATGTATAGGCTTCATCTGGCCCATCAAATCGATCTGTTGTAAGCGTAATTCCACCCGATTCAATACCATGATTACCATTACCACTTTCGTCGTTGGTATTGCTGTTGAATGGGTAATAAGCAATTAAACTTGAGATGCCTCCAATAATATTCTTAAAAATTGAAACAGTTGAAATCGTATTACCGGAATAATTTGCCGTAGCCAAATCTGGCCTCCCATCGCTGTCTAAATCTCCAATAGAAACAAAAAATGGCGCTGAATCTGCAGCAAAGTCTACTTTGGGTAAATAATCAATTACGCCCGGACCTGAACTACTGTTTTTTAATACCGATACAGCACTCGGACCATTCGTAACCACCAAATCTACTTTGCTATCTCCATCTATATCACCAATCGAAACTGAAGTCGGTGATGAACCAATTGAATATTTTACTTGGGAGGCATAATTGATAATCCCAGGTCCGGAACTTGAATTTCTAAAAACTGAAATAGTGGTGCTTCCATAATTTGCTACGGCTAAATCCGCTTTATTATCCCCGTCTAAATCACCGATAGATACTGAAAACGGTTGTGCATCAGTGGCATAATCAATTTTGGAATCATAACTAATTATCCCATCTCCAATTCCCGTGTTTCTGAAGACAGAAACAGTATTACTTGAACCATTTGCCACTACCAGATCAACTTTACCGTCTCCATCCAAATCACTTGTTGCAACTGACGATGGGCCCCCGCTAGTCAAATCCACTTTTGGATCAAAAGCAATAATTCCAATACTTGTACTGATGTTTCTTAATATTGAGACCGTCGAATTGCCACCATTTGCTACTACTATATCTGCCTTTCCATCTCCATCAAAGTCGTTAATTGAAACTGATTGTGGAAATAATCCGGTTGAATAATCAACACTAGCGGCAAGACTTATTGAACCACTAGCACTTGTATTTCTAAATACCGATATCTTGGAAGTTTCCTCATTTGCTACCACCAAATCCACTCTACCATCACCGTCCAAGTCTCCTAAAGCAACTGATCGAGGATGAGTTTGAGAGCTGTAATCGACCTTATTATCAAAACTAATTCCACTTTCTAAGACACTAATATTCCTAAAAATGGAAACAGAATTACTAAAGTAATTTGCAGCGAC
The DNA here is from genome assembly GCA_027592755.1 of Bacteroidota bacterium. GTDB lineage: Bacteria > Bacteroidota > Bacteroidia > Cytophagales > Cyclobacteriaceae > JAJCYL01. Next base: position 25,628 of record JAQCLE010000007.1, read on the forward strand.
TAAATCGGCTTTCCCATCTCCATCCAAATCGCCAATGGAGATGGACTGTGCACCTGATCCACTAATTAAATCAATTTTGGACTCAAAGGAATTAGAGTCAATAATGCCACCACCCAAAAAAGTCACTATAAAAGGAGCGGGAGAATACACTAAAAGCCCGTTGACAAGAACAGATATCGCATTATATGTAGCTCCCATAGGTACAGTAACAATGAGCGATGTTGCAGTGGCAGATTTCACATTCGCTTTTGTAGCACCAAACCATACTATATTGTTGGCCGGAGTTTCGTCGAAATTACTACCTGAAATTGTTACTTCTGTACCAATTGGACCACTTGCAGGTGTGACGGAGGTTATCGATGGGACAAGACCTGAGCAAAGCTTCGAATCACCGGAAATATTCCACGAATGTGAATTGATAAGCGTGTTACGAGCTGTTTCTCCTGCACAATAGGTTAATCCGGTTGCCCCCAAGGTAATGGATGAGGGTATTTGAGTCTCTAAAACATCCAGAGCGGCCCAGCCTATCAGGGTATTGTCGTAATTAGTGGAGGACATGCCGGAATTATCAAGCATATTTGTCATATCCGTCACAAAACTTATATCCCAGGAAGATAAGTCCTGATCAAACTCACTCGCTTCACGAAACATCTCAAATAATGTACCTGCAACACTCATGTCCCATTGATTTAATGGTTGATTAAATCCAGTATTCGACCAAAATGTCCCGGTAAAGTTTTGAACACTACTGACATCCCAATTGTTCAAAGGCTGATTAAAACTACTGGCACCCCAAAACATATATGCCATGTTTATTACGCTACTTACATCCCAGTTTCCGATGGGTTGATTAAATGGTGAATTCGCAAACATTCCTTGCATGTTGGTAGCATTACCCACATCCCAACCAGATATATCGTAATTGAAAGCCGAATTCAGGAACATGTCTTGAAAATTTAGAATATTGGTGACATCCCAGTTGCTGGAAATGGTATTTATACTGGTGCCATTAAACATCGATCGAGCACTTGTAACATTGCTGAGATCAGGTGCATCAGAAGCATTGCTTACCAGGTTCGAACATCCCCAAAACATATTTTCGAATGAACTCCAGGATATGCTCCCCCATTGATCCATAGAAACTATCTTATCCAATTGTTGCCCCTCGCCTCCACCATTAAAATAAATACGAGGAAAAGTTCCGGTAATAGCTACTGAATAGGTACCTGCCGCGGCATAGACATGGGTGGCATCCCCGGTAAAACCTGACTCTATCGTTCCATCGCCCCAGTCAACAGTATAGTTATAGGTCTCCCCTGTAAAAGTTGGGATGGTGATAGATTCACTCGCGGTGGTGGTTTGCCATGTCGTGATGAAAGCACCATCATTAATAGCGTTGCGAAAAATAGAAACGGCATCAACTGCAACGTTTGTAACTACAACCTCAGGTTTACCGTCCCCATCTATGTCGCCAATAGCCAACCCCAGTGGTTGAGTCCCTGTTGTAAAATCTACTTTTGCAGAAAAAGAACTGGCGTTAATTGTACCAGAAGTACTTACTTTTTTAAAGACGGAAACATTGTCAGTCCCAAAGTTGGCAACAACAACATCTGGTTTACCGTCCCCATCAATATCCCCTATCGCTGAATAATAAGGTGTAGAGTTTGTTGTGAAATCTTGTTTTAAAGCGGTAATGGACCCTACAGTACTGGTATTTCGGAAAATTGAAATAGATGAGCTGGCAATGTTCGTTACAATTATGTCTGATTTGCCGTCTCCGTCAAGGTCACCAATTGCAACACCTCGTGGTTGGTCCCCCGTTGTAAAAATTTCATTCGAGCCAAAGGAAATTGGAACAGGACCGGGTGTACTTGTATTCCGGAATATAGTAACTGTGCCCGCACCTTCGTCTGTTACAACCATGTCTGGTTTGTTGTCTCCATCAATGTCACCGATAGCCACGCCAAAAGCTGAGTTTCCTCCAGTCCCGACATCTACTTTTGCAGCAAAGGAGCCAATGGTTATGGAACCTAATGTACTTATGTTTCTAAATACAGAAACCAAAGCACCTGTTACAATTAAGTCCGGTTTACCATCCTGATCAAGGTCTCTGATAGCTACGCCTGTTAGAAGATTTGTTACTGCCAAATCCACTTTGGGGGCGAAGGAGCCTGTGTTGATGGAGCCTGATTAGCTAGTATTCCGAAAGATGGAAACCGAAGTGCTTCCCTGATTTGTAACTGCTATATCTGGTTTGCCGTCACCGTCAATATCACCAATGGCTACACCGTATGGAATTGTTCCCGTAGTAAAATCCACTTGTGTCGCAAAGGAACCTGTTTCAATGGAACCAGAAGTACTTGTATTCCTAAAGACGGAAACTGTATTTGCGTTGTTGTTAGTAACAACCAAATCAGGTTTGCCGTCTCCGTCAAGGTCTCCTATAGCCACATTGTTTGGGCCACTACCGGTAGCAAAATCAACTTTTGATAATAGTGTGTTTACATCAATTGTTCCACCTCCATTAAATGTTACAACAAAAGGTTTATTTGAGTAGGCTGTTAGCCCAGCTACTTGCACTGTAATCGGCTCGTATGTAGCTCCTGCCGGGACAGTAACCATTAGCTCTGTGTCTGATGCAGCAGTGACAGAAGCTTTTGTTGCTCCAAAGTAAACAATGTTATTGGCCGGTGTTGCGTCGAAATTAGCACCTGATATTGTTACTGAAGAGCCAACAAGTCCGCTTTCAGGGGTAAAGGAGAGTATTGTTGGAATACCAGATTCTATAGGGAAGAGGTTAGAAACTTCAGATGCTGAAAGCCCCCTGTCATAAATTCGAACGTCATCAATAGCTCCAAAAAATGAAGGACCAATCTCAGTTGGAAAAACGCTGCCGGTAGTCGCCGTACTTCCGGAAATGTCGAGCGCACCATTAATGTAAATATCAAATGTGCTCCCAGTCCGGGTAAGCGTTACCATTGTCCAGGAATCAATGGGTATTACACCCGTGGTAACAACGCCATCAAACAGGTAGTTATCGGTATACAATTCACCAGTCTCAGCTAAAATATAATCAACATAATTGGCAGCATTGTCAAAAATCAAATATGAACCGCCGATCGTATACGCACTCGGGTTGACCCAAAGGTTATAGGTGAAATCGTCTGTAAGTTGAACGCCCGTACCGCTATTTATGGCGATATCTGATACTCCATCAAAACTAAAAGCACTTGCCGCTGTACCAAAGCGATCAGTTGTCAGAACCGCTCCTTCAATGGTTCCATGATACAAATTCCCACTTTCGTCATTGGCATTGCCATTGAAGGGGTAGTAGAGAACATAGTCATCCAATTGTGCCCAACCAAAAAATGAAAGCAGGGTAAAGCAAAACGTAAATAATATCTTTTTCGAAACTGCTATTAAGTTTGTTTTATAGCAACTTTCATGGGTAAGAATCTCTTTAACCTCTCTCGTCTTTCGGAGTTTTCCAACCATTCCCACCTCGAGGGGAGTTAGAGGCGTGTTATTATGTATTGATATTTCCAAAATCTTCTCGTTCAATTATTCCATTCATCTTAAGGTGTATCGGGTGGACCGGGTAAATCGTCAATTGTATTACCACCTCCACCACCTGGGTCAGCTTCACCACCACCAAACAACCCGGCTGCCGCTGCACCGCCAACCCCACCACCAATCAATATGGGTAATATCTTAAGCCCAAGTGGAACTTTTCGCTTAATGGAGAACGCTGGAGATAATACATTTTTACTTGGGTCCGTCCCTGATGAAATTTTTAGTATATAACCACTCCCGACGGGATTATCCTCTGGGACTACCCACAATGTCGATGTTGTGGTCACGCCGGATGCCAGGGAAGATATTCGGGTTTCATTTTTAAAAAGCTCGACATTGTAACTTTCATTGCGATAGCCACCTTCCCATCTGAGATCAACCATCCTACCTCTTTTCGCAGTTATATTTTCAGTCAGCAACCGTATTGGGGCGAACGCCAGGTCGGCAATCACTTTGAAATCCAGGTCGCCCTTAAAACCTTTAAACTCTGAAATACCATCAATTACAAAAGTTAATTTGCTTCCAGGGCTCACTTCCTTGTCCCTCCCCTGCTTCAAACTTATTGCATTCTTGTATCCGTCCATTGACGAAACAATGGTGATATCATAAAGTTCGCCTGTACTTCTAACCGGTTTCAAGTCGAAAGAAATCACCATATCGGTACCCTCGAGTTGAAGGCTTAGGCTTTCAATGTTTTGTGACACCGCAAGGTGTGAATAAGAACAGATAAGAAGGGTTACAAAATAAATCCGCATATTTCAAAGGTAATATCACTTATAAAAATAGGGGTTTATCGATGAATTACCCGATCAAGTTAGGCAAAAAAGATAGAAACGTTACCCATGACGCCGTTAATGGATAAGACCGATCCAATGCCCATAAAAATAAAATTTTGATTTATTTAAAAATCACTCTTTCTTTGACCTCTTAAATGATGAATTTAATCTGCATATCACACAGTTCTATCGCTCCCTCAAGGGCGGTTACACCCAGGTTTCCCAGGCCCCGGGCCTAATATACTGTTAGACTACCTAAGTGGTGGTCCATTACCCCAAAGTGTCCGTACTAGTTCAAAATCAAAGTTTAAATACTTAATAGCGACATTAAGATGTCAGAATTTATAATTTCAATTGCCAATGAGTCACACATCGATTTTGTGGACGTAATATGCCTCACGATGGCCGAAAGTGCTGCGCAACGTGGTACAGGTATTGCCAAACGCAGCCCGGAATACATTGCCACCAAAATGAGGGAAGGTAAAGCAATCATTGCCCTTGGTAAAAAAGGAGAGTTCGGTGGGTTTTGTTACATAGAAACATGGAGTCAGGGTAAATATGTGGCCAATTCCGGGCTAATTGTTAATCCTGATTATCGCCATCATGGACTGGCCAGACGAATAAAGGAAGCTTCATTTAAGCTGTCTAGAAAGAAGTATCCTGATGCGCTTATCATTGGACTGACTACAAGCCTGGCAGTGATGAAAATCAATTCGGATTTGGGCTATTACCCTGTTCCGTTTTCAGAACTGACCAATGATGAGGCCTTCTGGACCGGTTGCCAGAGTTGTGTCAATTATGAGATTCTAAAAGGCAAGGATTTTAAGAATTGTCTATGCACAGGAATGCTCTACAATCCTGATGACAATATGAAATCCAGAAAGTGGAACTTCATTAAAAAATCAAAAATTTATGAACGTCTGGTGAGAATGAAACGGGCAATATTTACCAAAGACAAGACATTCTCCCTATTAAACCTGCTTTCTATATGAGCAATAAAGTTGTTCTTGCATTTAGTGGAGGATTGGATACATCCTATTGTGTCAAATATCTATCCAGGGAAAAGAGCCTTGAAGTTCATGCTTGTTTAGTTAATACAGGTGGTTTTGATGACAAGCAACTATTAGAAGTTGAAAGCAGGGCTAAACATTTGGGTGTAAAGACCTTTACAGCACTCGACGTACAGGATGAATTCTACAAAAAATGCGTTCGATTTTTAATTTTCGGAAATGTCCTAAAAAACAATACTTATCCGCTGTCGGTAAGTGCCGAACGGGTATTCCAGGCGTTGGCAATTGCCAATTACGCTAAAAAAATGGAGGCCGACTATGTCGCTCACGGCAGTACTGGAGCAGGAAATGATCAGGTACGGTTTGATCTGATCTTTCAAACAATTTGCCCTGAAGTTGAAATTCTGACACCAATCCGGGATCAGAAACTATCCCGTGAACAAGAGATCGAATTCCTTAAAACTCATGGAGTTGAGATTGATTGGGAGAAGGCTAAATATTCCATCAATCAGGGATTGTGGGGAACATCGGTTGGCGGAGCTGAAACGCTTACCTCTAACCAATACCTCAATGAAAAAGCATTCCCTTCTCAACTAAATAAGGATACTCCTTCTGAAGTGGAAATAACTTTCCAAAAAGGTGAAGCAGTCGCTCTGAATGGTGAGTCTATGAAATCCGTGGCACTTATTAAAGCCCTTAATCGAATAGCATCCGAGTATGCCATCGGCAGGGATATTCATGTTGGCGATACAATAATAGGTATTAAAGGCCGGGTAGGATTCGAAGCGGCAGCACCTTTAATTCTCATTAAATCCCATCATGCGCTGGAGAAGCATGTTTTAACAAAATGGCAATTGCAGTTAAAGGAGCAACCAGCTTCATGGTATGGCAACCTTGTACACGAAGGACAGTTTTTAGAACCCGCCTTGCGTGACATTGAACAATTTTTATTAAGCGGTCAAAGGAATGTTTCAGGGAAGGTTATGGTTCAACTTAATCCTTATAGGTTTCATATTATAGGCATCGAGTCTCCACATGATTTGATGAGCAGTAAATTTGGGTCTTATGGAGAAATGAATAAAGGATGGTCAGGTGATGATGTTAAGGGGTTCTCGAAAATTTTCGGAAACCAGGGCCAAATCTATTACCAGGTAAATAAAGATGAGTTTGGATCATAAAATATCGGTTGGAATTGTTGGTGGCGCTGGATATACCGCGGGTGAGCTCATGCGTATTCTCATAAACCACATTGATGTTGATATTCAATTCCTTCAAAGTGACAGCCAGGTTGGTAAGCCGATAACAACTATTCATAAAGACCTTGTTGGAGACACAGAAATGATCTTTACGGATCAATTGTTGCCCGTTGATGTACTGTTCCTCTGCCGTGGTCACGGAGCCTCAAAAGCATTTCTTGAAAAGACCCCGATAAGTGCCGATACCAAAATCATCGATTTAAGCCATGATTATCGGCTCAAATCCAAGGGCAATGATTTTGTTTACGGCCTTCCCGAAGCTTATCGAAATGAAATAACAAATGCCAATAAATTGGCAAATCCAGGATGTTTTGCAACCTGTATTCAATTGGGGTTGTTACCACTGGCTAAAAAAGGAAAATTGAACGATTCAGTGCACGTTACTGCGATTACAGGTTCAACTGGTGCGGGACAGTCGTTAAGTGAGACCAGTCACTTCAGTTGGAGGAACAACAATGTATCCGTTTACAAGCCTTTTAACCACCAACACCTGGATGAAATTCGCCAGACATTGGGTGATGTACAACATGAACAATTGCCTGAAATCAATTTCATTCCAGTGCGAGGAAATTTCACCCGAGGCATTTTTGCATCTATTTATTTGAACTCTGATTTGACGCCAGATGAGGTAAATTATATTTTTATCGATTATTACAAAGACCATCCTTTTGTGAACGTCACGAATGAAAATCCTGACATGAAACAAGTTGTTGGAACAAATAAAGCTTTGGTCAGGGTACAAAAAATTGAAAACAAGGTATTTGTTACATGCATGATTGATAATCTTATTAAAGGAGCCTCGGGGCAGGCAGTTCAGAATATGAATTTGATGTTTGGACTGGAGGAAACCTCAGGGTTGAGACTAAAATCAATTGGATTTTAAAATAATAGATAATGACTAATGGCAAATGTGTCATCTATTGGTTGGAACTCTTAAAGGAAACTGAATATCTGTCAAAAGAGCAGTTTGATGAATTAAATGACAGCGCAATAGAAATTATTAAACTAATAGCTTCCAATATCAAAACTGTAAAATCAAACATCAATATTTAACCACTAATAATTAACACAGTGAAAAGATTCGACGTATATCCCCTATTTAATATAGAGCCTGTCAAAGGAGAGGGTGCTTATATTTATGATCAACAAGGTGTCAAATACCTTGATTTCTACAGCGGTCATGGCGTCATTTCGATCGGGCATGCGCATCCCTATTATGTAGAAATGGTGAGTCAGCAACTCAGCCGATTACCTTTTTATTCCAATTCGATAATTAATCCGCTACAGGATCAATTGGCTAAAAGGCTTGGCGAAGTTTCAGGACTGATGGACTATCAGCTATTTTTGGTCAATTCTGGTGCTGAAGCCAATGAAGCTGCACTGAAAATTGCGGCAGGCCAAACCGGTAGAAGAAAAATAATCAGTCTGGAAAGGGGGTTCCATGGCAGGACTGCGCTGGCGATTGCGGCTTCAGACAATCCCAAATACCACACTTCAATGAATGATTTGAGTATCATTCAAAGAATACCTATGAACGACTTCGAAGCAATTGAAAAAGTATTGAATGAAGAAGTTGCAGCAGTTATTATTGAAGGCATCCAGGGTGTCGCTGGAATTTATGAACCTGAGCAAGAATATCTTAAGGCTCTGTCACGATTAACCAAATCGACAGGAACAATGCTCATTCTCGATGAGGTGCAATCCGGTTACGGGAGGGCTGGCAAATTTTATGCTTTTGAATACTCAGGGATCAAGCCAGATTTAATCACGATGGCCAAAGGCATGGGGAATGGATTCCCAATTGGAGGTGTTGCAGTTGCACCACATATAGCACCCCCTGCTAACATTTTGGGCAGTACATTCGGTGGCAATCACCTGGCATGTTCAGCCGGCATTGCGGTGGTCGATGTAATTAAAAAAGAATCTCTCGTTGAAAATTCAGCTAAAATTGGGAGTTATCTGATCAATCAACTCAGAGAAATTGAACAGGTAAAAGAAATCCGTGGCAAGGGTCTGATGATCGGAATTGAATTCGATTTTCCAATCATAGAAATCAGGAATAAACTATTGATGGAGCATCAGGTTTTTACTGGTAATGCTACTCAGCCCAATACAATAAGACTATTACCACCTTTATCCATTGGGGAAGGTGAAGCCAACCAATTTATCAAGGCACTCAAACACGTATTAACAGCGCAAAATGAAGCAGTTTACATCAGTTGATGACATCAGTGATCCCCTGGGGTTGGTCGAAGAGGCTTTGAGTCTTAAAAAATCACCCCTCGCATTTAATCATCTTGGTAAAGACCTCACCCTGGGTTTGATCTTTATGAATCCAAGCCTTCGCACCCGGTTGAGTACTCAAAAGGCAGCTCAAAATCTTGGCATGAATGTAATGGTCATGAATGTCGGATCTGACGGCTGGCATCTGGAAACTGAAGATGGCGTCATCATGAATAGTGATAAGGCGGAACATGTAAAGGAAGCGGCGGCAGTCATTGGTCAGTATTGTAACATTATTGGGTTGAGGTCTTTTCCCGGTTTGACCGATCGCGAAAAAGACTACAAGGATGTAATTATCAATTCCTTCGTGAAATATTCCGGAGTTCCTGTAATTAGTCTTGAATCAGCGATCTATCACCCATTGCAGAGCTTGGCCGACCTCATGACGATCGAAGAACTAAAAGCAAAAGCAGGGCCAAAAGTAGTCTTGTCGTGGGCACCGCATATTAAAGCTCTGCCTCAATCCGTTCCTAATTCATTCGCGAAATGGATAAACACAACAAGTTATGAGTTTGTAATAACACATCCTGAGGGATATGAGTTGGCAGAGGACATTGCCGGTGATGCGCAAATTGAATATGATCAAAATAAAGCATTTGAAGGGGCGGATTTCATTTATACCAAAAACTGGTCTTCTTACCGGGAGTATGGTAAAATTCTTTCAAGCGATAAATCCTGGATGGTCGATGAACTAAAAATGAGCCTAACTAACAATGGGAAGTTCATGAATTGTCTGCCTGTAAGGAGAAATTTAATTGTTTCGGATGGTGTGTTAGATGGACAGCATTCGGTCGTAATTCAACAGGCAGGTAATAGAGAGTTCAGTGCCCAGGCTGTCCTGAAAAGGATGATCGAGGGTCTGTAGTTAATTGAATATGAAAGAGAAATTATTCATCATCAAAATTGGCGGAAACGTCATTGACAAAGAAGATGATCTCAAGACTTTTCTTGAGGATTTTTCAAAAATCACTGATAAAAAAATTCTGGTTCATGGTGGCGGCAAGATCGCTAGTCAAATCGGGACCAGGCTGGGAATCGAGCCTAATTATCATGAAGGTCGGCGAATCACAGATGATGAGACGATTGATCTCGTGACGATGGTTTATGGAGGTCTTATCAATAAAAAAATAGTTGCTCAATTGAATGCATTTGGATCGTTGGCCGTTGGTTTGACAGGCAGTGATGCGAATTCTATAATTGCTCACAAAAGACCAATTACAGATGGAGTCGACTTCGGTTGGGTTGGAGATATAGATCAGGTAAACACCCGTTTTTTCAATTCATTGCTAACCAATGGAATTACACCGGTTTTAGCGCCCCTCACTGGCAACATTGAAGGGCATATCCTTAACACCAATGCAGATACAATTGCATCTGAAGTTGCCCAGGCGCTCAGCGATTCTTTTGAGACACACCTTATTTACTGTTTTGAAAAACCGGGCGTTTTAAAGGAGATTGAAGATGAAAATTCCATCGTGGATCGCATCGACCGCACCCAATATAAACAAATGTGTGAATCAGGGGTTATCAATACCGGCATGATTCCCAAGTTGACCAATTCATTCAAAGCCCTTCGAAATGGAGTCAGCCAGGTAGTCATAGGACATTCACGAAATGTACTGTCCTTAACAAAAAATGATTTTCAGCAGTGTACAAGAATAAATTTATAATGGATTTATATTCAGACATCCTTGGCCTGCTAAAGCAGCTTATCAGTACGCCCTCAATGAGTAAAGAGGAGGATAAGACAGCCGCGATCATTGCCGCCTTTCTAAGTAAAAAAGACATACCCTGGGAGCGTTCTGGAAATAATATCTGGGCAACAAACCTTCACTTCGATAGCAGCAAGCCGACTGTTTTGCTTAACTCTCATCATGACACCGTCAAGCCAAATCCCAATTATACCCTTGATCCATTTGAACCCATTGAAAAAGATGGAAAATTGTATGGCTTGGGGAGTAACGACGCCGGTGGATGCCTTGTTTCACTGATCGGTACTTTTGTAAACTTCTATAGAAGAGATGACCTGGCGTTTAACCTGATAGTAGCACCCACAGCAGAAGAAGAAATATCAGGTCGTGGTGGTCTCGAAGCCCTCCTACCCAAATTAGGCGAACTCGATTGTGCCATTGTTGGTGAACCGACTGGCATGAACATGGCAATTTCTGAGAAAGGTCTGATGGTTATTGATGGTGAAACAATCGGTATTGCAGGACATGCTGCCAGGGATACAGGTGTCAATGCCCTTTATCTCGCAATGGATGATATTAGTAAAATCAGAGATTTTAAGTTTGAAAAAGTGTCTGAATGGCTGGGTCGCGTTAAGATGACTGTGACAGTAATCAATTCCGGAACCCAGCATAATGTAGTTCCAGGCACATGTCAGTTTGTGATCGATGTCAGGACCAATGATTCATATACCAATGAGGAAGTATTTGAAATCATAAAAAGTGAATTAAATGCCAACCTTAAAGCCCGATCATTTAGAATGAAGCCCTCATTCATTGAACCTTCTCATCCATTGGTCAAAGCAGGTGAAATGATTGGTTGCGAGCTTTTTGGTTCCCCTACGTCATCAGATCAAACACTGTTAAGCATACCTTCCGTTAAAATCGGACCTGGAATGTCTGAAAGATCTCATACTCCTGATGAGTTTATTTATCTTGATGAGTTAAAAGGTGGGTTAACTGGCTACATTCAATTGTTGGAACACTATAATAAGATTTTGATGACTTCTTCTAACCATTAATTGCTCACAGTTCTTAAACAGGAATCATAAAATGAAAATCTGGCAAAAAAGTGGAACCATAAATGAGCAAATTGAAGCATTTACTATCGGTAAGGATGCTCATCTTGATCTTATGCTTGCGCCCTATGATATTGAAGGCACAATTGCTCATATTACCATGCTTCAAAAAGTTGGTCTTCTTACTGAATCAGAGCTCAACCAACTATTGCCGGAATTAAAGAATTTACATCAAGCGGCAATTAACGGAGAATTAAAAATAGATGACGGTGTTGAGGACATCCACTCACAAATTGAATTTCTGCTCACTCAAAAGTTGGGTGAAGTTGGAAAGAAAATTCATAGTGGTCGCTCTCGTAACGACCAGGTAATTCTTGATATTAAATTATTCACCAGGGCAAAAATAAAAGAAGTTGTTGCTCAGGTTAAATCCCTGTTTGATCAACTCATCGAATTAAGTGAACAACACAAAAATGCTTTAATACCCGGATACACGCATATGCAAATTGCTATGCCAAGTTCATTTGGCCTTTGGTTTGGAGCATATGCTGAAAGCCTCATCGATGACCTTACCCAGTTACAGGCTGCTTATAAAATTACCAATCGAAATCCTCTGGGATCAGCTGCCGGTTATGGTTCCTCATTTCCCCTTGATCGCGAGCTAACCACCCGGTTACTTGGATTCGATACCATGAACAATAATGTCGTTTATGCCCAAATGACCCGTGGAAAAACCGAGAAAGTTGTGAGCCAGGCGCTGGCTTCAATTGCTACTACAATGGCCCGGTTGTCAATGGACGTTTGTATGTATATGAACCAAAATTTTGGCTTCCTCTCATTCCCTGATCACCTGACTACCGGGAGCAGCATTATGCCCCATAAGAAAAATCCGGATGTGTTTGAATTGGTGCGGGCTAAATGCAATAAGATCAAAGCCTTGCCTAATGAAATCGATCACATTTTGGGTAATCTTCCCTCTGGTTATCATCGGGATCTGCAACTGATTAAAGAAAACTATCTTCCTATTTTTGATGAGTTAAACGAATGCCTTGCAATCACCCAGGTGATGTTCGATGAAGTTAAGATCAAGGAGGATATCCTTGAAAACCCGATCTATAATTACCTCTTCAGCGTGGAGGTCGTTAATGAGAAGGTACTTGAGGGAAGGTCATTTCGTGAGGCCTATAAGGAGGTGGGCAAAATGATTGAAGAAGGCACTTTTCAACCCAGGAAAGAACTCAATCATACTTCCAAGGGTACTTTGGGCAATTTGAACAATGGTTATTTAGTGGAAATGATGGAAAAGGTAATGCAATCGTTTAAGTGATTGTCCACAAATACCTACCTAATTTTAGGTAGAACCATTCAATTAATTCACCCATTCTGGTGATTGTCTGATTATATTCTAAGTCATATTTTTACGTTAATTAGAATGAATCTAAATAGCGGTGTACCCAACAATTCATAGCGACCTCTCCATTCTCGCAGAAAGCAGTTTTGACCCGTTTGAGAAAAGAAACTCATTCACTCATGGGGATGACTGCGTTTTCAAGAAATGTTGCAAGAAATTCAGAAAAAAGGGAAGGTTTTGCAAAAGTTGTCCTAAAATCTAATCCCTAGTAAGTCAATTATATAAATTGGCAAGAAAATTTCTTTCACGCTAATTCCTGATTTTTGAATGATGAACATCAAAGTAGTGGCATTCGATGCTGACGACACGCTATGGCATAACGAAGCTTATTTTCAGGAGGCAGAACAAAAATACTGGACACTGCTTGAAGACTACCTTCCACAACACAGTGTCTCCAGGGAATTGCTGAAAACCGAAATGCAAAATATTGCACTCTATGGCTATGGAATCAAGGCATTTACCCTCTCTATGATTGAAACAGCCATACGGATTTCAGAAGGAACAATTAGTACCCAGGTAATTGAGAAAATCATTGGATTTGGTAAAGACCTTCTTGCGAAACCAGTTGTGTTAATTGAGGGAGTAGAGGAAGTTCTTGAAAATTTAAAGAATAAGTACCGGCTGGTAGTCTCTACTAAAGGTGACCTAATGGATCAACAAAGAAAACTCCGCGATTCCGGGTTAGAGGGATTTTTTCATCACATCGAAATAGTTTCCGATAAAAATGAGGCCGAATACTCCAAGTTGATTAAACATTTGGATATTAAGGCGCCACAATTCGCAATGATCGGAAACTCACTGAAATCTGATATTCTACCGGTTCTTAGCATAGGTGGCCATGGGTTTCATGTCCCCTATCACGTTACCTGGACCCACGAGCAAATTGATTTCACCATTGAACATGAGCATTTCATTGAACTCAAAGTAATCAATGACATATTAAAGTATCTTTAGGAGTAAAATAAAAAACCGCCCACCTAAGGGCGGGCGGTTTTAAAAATTACACCAAAAATGATTCCCAAAAAATCAAACCTTTTTAGAAAGAATAAACCGCTGCCAATAAGAATGAACTCAAGGATGATGTTGCTGTAGGTGAGCTGGCAGAGCCATCACCTTCAATCCATGAATCCTCTGAAGCCATATCAATTCTGAATTCTGGAATAATCGTCAGGTTACCCACAGAATAATTGGCTGATAGAGTAAGGTCAATCACATTACCATCACCGTCTGGGTCAAGTCCAATGACTCCAAGGTATCCATCTTTAATCATAAAATATTCTGCCCTTGCTCCTAATGAAAAGGCATCAGATAATGAAATCTTTTGATATATCGCCGCACCGCTAAATCCACCAGCATCTCCATCATCAAGCATAGTTGCGTTAAATCCGAAGTAGAAAGAATCACTAATGTCAAAACCCCCAGTTAAATCAATTTGAAATAAATCTCCTGAATAGTCACCATACCTTGAATTCAGGTATATACTACCAGCATCAGTTGAATAACCTAATTGAAATCCAGCTGTGTATTTTTTGAATTTGCCATCCGACTGGATATTGGTTTCGAGTAAATCCGTTGGGTTCATCACTGCAAGCATCATACTCCAATTATCAGATAATGCAAAGTTTGCCTTCAAACCAGATTGGTTAAACGGTCCCCACGAGAACATATAGGAGGTAGAATAGTTGAAATTCGCGGCTGGTGAAATAACTTCATAGCCTAAAAAAGTATTCCATTGTCCAAAGGTTAGTGTCACAGCATCGCTCACATTCCAATAGGCATACATTTGGTTTACTAGTGAACCTCCGTATGGTGCACCAAACGCCGCATCTATTCCTCTTGGACCAAAGACCAAATCAGCTACAACACCAGCCTTCTTACCTTCATATGATCCAATTAGATTTACCATGCCCATTGAAAAACCTGAACCGTTCGCAAACGAGCTTCCCGGTGCTTGAGTTCCTCTGTCTAAAGTAGCCCTGTAATAAGTATCAACAGTTCCTGAAATTGATACACCAGCAGCTTCTTCCTCTTCTTCCTGGGCGTTGACTGAAAATCCCAGTGCCATTGTTGCTATTAATAATGTAAAAAATATCTTTTTCATCTTAAGTTTATTTAAATCGATTTTTAATTTTTTAATACTTCATTTTTAGTCAAGTTTTGGGCCAGAGAGTTGGCGGACTCTCTTGGCTCCAAGACTCTAAGCATACAGAAGCTTATTCGTAAATAATTGTATAGCCTCTAATGCCATGTTCCTGACTATCCAAGCCTGATTTCTCATGCTCTGCGGATACCCTTATTCCCATAGTTGCTTTCATTGCATAGAATAATATCAATGCTGATCCGAATGCTGTAGCACCACATATTAAAACGCCATACAACTGGGGCATAAACGGCATGTCATTGCCAAAAATTCCAACAGCAAGCGTTCCCCATATGCCACATGTTAAGTGAACAGATACAGCGCCAACTACATCGTCAAGCAAGAATTTATCGAGTGTTATTGCAGAAAGAACAACAATAAGTCCTGCGACGAAACCTACTACTAATGCCCAACCCGGCTCTATGACGTCTGCGCCAGCTGTAATTCCAACCAGACCTGCCAAAATACCGTTGAGAACCATGCCTAAGTCAAGTCTTTTGAAAACAATGTAACCCATGACTAGTCCACCAACCGCTCCCGCCGAAGCTGCCAAACAAGTAGTAACAAGTACAAAAGATGTTAGCCCCGGATCAGCAGACAGAACAGAACCTCCGTTGAATCCGAACCAACCTAACCATAAAAGGAAAACACCAATTACAGCCAGAGGCACACTGGAGCCAGGCTTGTCAATTACTTTACCATCAACATACTTGCCCAATCGTGGGCCAAGAACGATGATACCTGCCAATGCTCCCCATCCACCAACGGAATGAACAAGTGTAGATCCAGCAAAATCATAGAATCCCATGGCGTCAAGGGCTCCTCCACCCCATTTCCAGCTACCAATCAATGGGTAAACTATTCCAACAAAAATTACTGTGAAGATCAGGTATGCATTGATTTTGATCCTCTCAGCGACTGCTCCAGATACTATAGTTGCAGCAGTAGCAGCAAACATTGCCTGGAACAGGAAGTCAGTCCAGTAGGTATACCCACCACCGGCATAGTCAACCGTGTTACCGCCTTCTGGCAGGCTCAGGAAAAATCCGGCAAAGCCAAACCACCCTGGTTCGTCAAATCCCGGATACATCAAATTGAAACCCACTATATAATAAGTGATGATTCCAATCACAGGGGTCAATGTGTTTTTGAAAAGGATATTGACCGTGTTTTTTGCCTGGCCGAAGCCCGCTTCTACCCCTGCAAAACCCAGGTGCATAATAAAAACCAATGCTGTTGCCAGCATCATCCAAGCATTGTTGGCAGTAAATACTGCCTCGCCAATTTGCGCACTTAACTCTGCCGTTTGAAGGGCAAGAGTATCAGCAGTCACTTCCATGCCTGCCGTTGCGTCGATAACTTCAGCTACTGTAGTTATCAATTTTTCATTCATTTCAATCATAAGAACAACTTGTTTTTTAAATGAGTAAGTGATAATGGTTGCAAAACAACATCCCTTTCATATTTTAATTCCTATGTTGGGTCTTTTTATAACCACTTTCATATATTTTTTCACTTTTTGGAATATTCATGCTTCATTTTTTAACTTATTGTAATATTTTTTCTGTTTTATACCCCATTCAATATTATTTTTTCATCCAGAATCGAATTTCTTTGTAAATATTATTGAGAAAGTGCCTGCAAAACGGACCCTTAACCAAGAAAAAGTCAGAAAATGGAAGAGATTTAGTTAATTCGAGATGTGGAAAGCCTGAATCAATGATAAATCAATCGAAATGCGTTGAGATGCTACGTACCATAACTAAATCCGGCCAAAAACGTTTAATGGATTTGTCGGAAAGTGAAGCAAGCTTACCAAGAGCGCCTGGGAAGTGGTCACCAAAAGAAGTCATTGGCCATTTGGTTGACTCTGCAATTAACAATTATGCCCGATTTGCTTCTGCAGAAGATACAAATGAACTCTCCTATAACGGATATCATCAGGAAGAATGGGTTATCAGAGGCAGATACAATGAAATGCGCTGGAAAGATCTTGTGATTTTATGGAGTAGTCTAAATCTGCAACTATCCAGATTAATAGCGGGTATTCCAGAAAATATCTATAACAGAAAGCGATCCATACACAATCTCAATAAAATCGCCTGGCAGACTATTGACGAAAAAGAAGCCACCTCATTGGCATATTTCGTGAGAGATTATATTGGACACCTTGAACACCACCTATGGCAGATTTGGACAGATTATAAAAAAATTGGAAACGATTATTCTAATTCGTGAGCAGAGAATCCCCTGATATCTCCAGACTATCCAATTCAAAAAAAGAAATGCTTTAATTGACCTATTTCTTCAGCAAATCTCAGATCTCACCCAGCAGTACCTCTTCATTTGAAGGTTTTGGTAGTTCTTCCTGTGCCTCCTCTTGTTTCTTATGAACCTGATTATAAGCCTTTATCACCATAAAAATGACAAAAGCAATGATCACAAAATCAATAAGTGTTTGAATAAATGCTCCGTAATTGATCGTTACCGCTTCAGCATCTGTGGTCGCTTGTTGAATAGTAATGGACAAGTCGTTAAAGTCGACTCCCCCAAGGAGTACACCTAGTTGGTGGCATCAGGATATCCTTAACTAATGAGGTTACAATGGTCTTAAATGCTGCACCTATCACTACCGCAACGGCAAGATCTAGGAGATTGCCTTTCATAATGAAGGCTTTGAATTCCTGGAGCATGATGTAGATTATTTAGTGATTAGAAATGATTTGTTTGAAAATATCAGTGTTATGCAAAAATACCCTAATCTTAATTATTTGAATCTCGAAAAACTTTCTTAAAAAAGAAAGCGGGCTTATTTGCACTATTTAATAACAAATTTGACCATTAACTAGAAAATTGGAAGCTTCTAATTCTTAAGTGGCTTTACCATGTTGAACTGCGCATTGATTGAACAGCCTTCATTATATCCTTTTGACTAATTTGTCCAATAAGTTTACCGTATTCAATTACAGGTAATCTTCTTAATCTCAAATTGAGAAATTTTTGAGCCGCCTCAAAGATATTAACGTGTGGTCCGATTGTTATAACATTGGTAGCCATATGGTCACTTACTTTCCCTGAAAGATTGGGAGTATTATTGTATTTACCTCTAATCAATTCCTTCAAACAATCTCCTTCTGAGATTACCCCAACAAGATTTCCTGAATCATCAACTACCGGTCCTCCTGAAATGCGGTGAGTCAACAATTTATCAATTACTTCAAATATGGATTGATCCGGGTGAAAAGTTATTAATCTGGTGGACATCCAGCCGGATACTTGAATTGATTGTACATTGGTATCTTTTACCTTTTGTATCGTAGCACCTTGATAACTTGTGACCATATCAGTATAATTTTAAGTATGGATAATCTGATAATGTAACGATTTTAAGGTGAAAACCCAAAATTTTATTCAAAATAAATAATATTATACCAATTGGTATATTTTCATATATCTTTGCCCCTTCGATGTCAAAAGCAGAACGAACCATAGAATACATCCTCGAAATTGTAGCCCCTATTTTTAATAAGAATGGCTACAATGGCACCAGCATGTCGGACATAACCAAAGCAACAGGACTGACCAAAGGGGCCATTTATGGAAACTTTGAAAATAAGGAGGAACTGGCATTGGAGGCGTTCAACCTTAATATTAAAAAGGTTTTTAATAGGCTTGCAGAGGCAATGGATCCTGAGGAACACTGCCTGGATAAATTGAAAGCCATGACAAAGTTTTATCGCAATTATCCGGCACTAACATCAGATCTGGGTGGTTGCCCCTTGTTAAATGTTGGGGTTGATTCAAATAATCAGAATGAGCTGCTTGCAAAAAGAGTAAGTGAGGTAAACCTGAAGTTGCAGCGAAATATTAGTAATCTAATTCAAGGTGGTATTGATCAGGATCAAATCAGTTCGTCTATAGACAGCATGAAGATGGCTGGAAGAATTATAGCAATGATTGAAGGGAGTGTCTACATGACATTCACCCTTCACGATCATTCATATATGAAGGATATGATGGACCACATTGACCGTATGATTGAAACGGAAATGACAATTTAAAAAAAATTTGTACCCATATATACCAATTGGTATATTTTAACTATTTTGATATGAACATCTATTTAACACTGACCAGAACATTTTTCAAAATATTATCGAAAGTCGCCCCTCACCTTGCAGGATCATTGGCCTTTCATCTATTTCAAAAACCACGCACAAAAGCCATACGCACAATTGAAAAATCGTTTTATGACCAGGTTACAAGCTATAAAATTGAAACTCCCATAGAATCTGTGGATTGTTATGAGCTGGGTAACAAACAAGGCAAATTGATTATACTTGTTCACGGCTGGGAGTCGAATGCGGGAAGTTTTGCTGCCATCTCTGCTTCGTTGGCAAACCAGGGCTATAGGGTTGTACTCTTCAATTTACCAGCTCACGGCATTTCTAAACTTAAGAAAGCAAATATTATGAGTTGTAGCCGGGTTCTTGCTTCGGTATTAACCTATTTCCAGTATTCCGGTCCAATTTCAATTATTTCACATTCATTTGGTTCTGCTGTTTGCACTTATACGCTGGCCACAACCAGGGTTCCAATTGATAAGTTTATCATGTTGACTACTCCGGATAAACTAATCGACATTTTTACAGATTTTAAGCACATGATTTCACTCGGTGATGTGGCCTTCAATAAGATGCTTGATGATGTAAAAGAATTATTTGGTCGCGATCCTGGAACTGTTGCTGTAAACCAAATGACCAAAATGATCAATTACAACCAATTGAGCATTATCCACGATGAGTATGATAAGGTTCTACCCTATCACAATTCACTGAAGGTTTATGAAAAATCCCGGAATGCCAATCTGACAACCCTTGAAAAGGTGGGCCATTACCGCATGCTTTGGAACAAGGAGGTGATTGCCATGGTTAATAATTTGATGCGACACAATCAAAAAGCAGCATGACAAGACTGTCATTCGTCCCTCAACGTATCTACCGGATTGGCCTTAGCTGCACCCAAAATAGTGACACTGGTTATGCTAATGCCAACACCAAATATGAGCAAAGCCGAAATAAAGGTTGGGATAAATCCTACTTCAATATGATAGGCATAGATAAGATCCAATAGCCAGTCCGTAGCAAAAAATCCTCCGACACCACCTAAAATTCCAGCTGATACAAGAATAATCGCAAATTCCCTGTTTAGAAGTAAAACGATATTCTGTACTGATGCACCTAGCGCTTTTCTGATACCAATCTCCTTGGTACGTTTAGCAATGTTAAGGCTGGTAAGCGCAAAAATTCCGCATGCCGAGAGTATGCCTCCCAAAATGGTCAGGAATAGAAATATCTTTTTCAAATTCCCATTCGTCTGCTTCGTATTGGCCAGAACACGATCCTCCTGAAACTGGCTTATGTATGGCTTGGTTGGAAATGACTCCCTCCAGGATTCTTCCATGTAATCATTTATTTGAACCAATGATCCGGGATCGCCTTTAATAACCAGGGTAGTCCATAATGCAGGCCCTAAAGGATAAAATAAAATAGGCTCAGGGTCCTTTGATCGATATACGTTGTCAACAAAATCTTCAATAACTCCCGTAATCCTTCGCTTGGTCTCATGTACTTCCACTTGCTGGCCAATTGGATCACCTTGTAGGTTCAACATTTTCACGAGCTGTTCCGTTACAACCAGACCTGTGACCATGTCAGATGCCTTTTCAACATCAAATGCCTCTCCCGCCACAAAGTTAAAGCCCATGGTTTTAAAGTAGTTTTTTGCTACCGCAAGATGTTGTGCATTGTAATCGCTGCCTTCATGCTTGATTGGGGCTGTATAACTATTCCCCACCTGGTCTCTACTGGCGCCCACTTCAATAATCTTTGGAAATGCTTTCGCCTTCGCTTCCATTGCGGTGAATTCCTTTTCATTCTGAACGCTAACTGTAAGCAGACTTTTTTTATCGTAACCGAACTCTATGTCTTCCTGGAATTTGGTATTCTGAATAAATACAATTCCACCTAATAGTACAATTACTGAAATGGCAAATTGCATCACCAATAGTAACCTTGTCAATCCATTGGTTCCTTTAACCCGTACACTTCCCTTTAATAGCGTGACCATATTTAACCTGCTACTGAATAGTGCCGGATATATTCCTGACAAAAGCGAGGAAACCAGTATTATAATGAACAATGCTGTCATCAAGTTCATGGTATTCAAATCCTCCATCCCATAGGGTAGATCCCACATGCTTGTAAATTCTGGCACGATGACATAAGACAAAGTATAGCCAACTATTAATGCGAGTATCAGGGTAACGACAGTTTCTAATAAAAACTGTAGCATAATCTGGCTTTTGTTTGCACCCATCGATTTCCTGACTCCTATTTCTTTTAACCTTTTTGCTGTCATGGCAATTGAAGTATTAGTCAGGTTGAAACATGCGATTAACATGATCATAATTGCCAGTGTCACAAAAACTATCAATGGCTCAATTGATATGGTCAGGTTAACATAAGACCAGTTGATGTCATCCTGCCTAACATTGGACTTAAATGGCTGCAAAGAATACAATTCTACTTCAGAATCCAGTTTGGCTTCATTTCGAATGGGAATATACTTGTCAAACATTAATCCTATTTCGGAAGCCTGGGCTGGGTTTACAAGTTCTACGAAGATGGTTGGTATGTTCCAATCTGCCCAGGGCTGTTGGTCTAATAATCTTAATTCCTCGAAATGTTCCATACGCACCAGCGCATTAAATACAAAAGAGCTATTGATTGAAATTTTATCAACAACTCCCCCAACTACCACCTGCTTTTCAACCTCTCTTTCAAAGTTGAGGGTGAGTACCTTCCCAATTGGGTCTTCATCACCGAAATACTTGGTTGCCATATCCTGATTAATGAAAATGCTTGTCAGTTCCTTAAAGGCTTCATTATTTCCTGAGACGAGTGGAAAATCAAATAATTCGAAAAAATTAGCATCGGCAAAAGCAACACCTTCACTAAATGCAGGAGTGTAATTACTCTCATTAACAAAACTAATATTGGCGCTTCCTCCTGCATATCTGGTGAAACGACTTATACCTGAAATATCTTCAGTCGCCATTGGCCCAAGGATGACTGGCGCCCCAAGACGCACACCGCGATTGGCATCTTTAAACAATACATGTTCATGAATTCTGAATATCTTTTCAACCTTTTCATCCTTATGGAAATCATTGAACTCAATATTATAAGCCACAAGAATGTATGCCGTGATACAACAAGCCAGAGCAATACCCAATCCGAAGGTATTTATGATAACGTAGGTTTTATTATTTAACAGATTTCTGAAAGCAATTTTAAAATAGTTCTTGATCATGGTGTACTATGTAAGGATTTGAAGCACCTGGTATTACCAAATTCCATACCATAAGACGCATGTTATTGAGAACCAGTTGCATGTCTATCCTCAACTTTCTTAATTAATGTTCACAATCGATTTTTATGATCAATTATGAACACCTATTTGTCTCAAAGCGATTATCTTTAATAGCATGAAAAATGAATCTTCACCTAATCAGGTAACTAACCCCAACAAGTATCACCTCGACATTCCTGGTAATCCCTCCACCGCGACTTCAAGTAAGATAAAATTAAGTGATAGATCGAATAATGTACCGTTAAGAGTTCTTAGTGAGCAGGATTGGGCTTTTTGGAAACATAATGGTTATGTCGTAATTAAAAATGCCGTATCCCTGGAGCAGGCATTAAGAACCGCTGATTTCTTATGGGAATTCGAAGAAAAGGATAAAAATAATCCCTCAACCTGGTATTCAAAAGAAAGGGCAACGGCGGGAATGAAAGAACTTGTCGGCACCGGTATGATAGAAGTATATAACAACCAATACTTGTGGAATAATAGGCAAAAGCAACGCGTATATGACGCCTTTGTTGATATCTGGGGGACAGAGAAGCTTTGGGTAACAATTGATCGGGCTAACCTCAATTTTCCCATCAAGCCGGGATTTGAATACAATGCCTTCATCCATTGGGACTATGACCCTGAAACCAAACCTCAGAATGTTCAGGGTGTATTGGCACTGGCTGACCAGGAAGATGAGAACATGGGAGGTTTTCAATGCATCCCGGAGCTATTCCGTACCTATGATGCCTGGAAACTCACGCAGCCTGAAGATCGTGATCGTTTTACACCAGACATTTCTTCGTTGGAAGATAAAATTGTCAAAGTGAAATTGCAGGCCGGTGACCTCCTAATATTTAACAGCACACAACCTCATGGGATTCGTGCAAACAGTTCTAAGGATGGCGTAAGGATTGCGCAATATATCTCCATGATGCCGGCGGAAGAAGACAACAAAGCATTGCGTGATTGGAGGGTGAACTCATGGGAAAACCGGGTTGCACCTGAGGGCCACGCCTTTCCTGGAGATCCCAGAAAATTAGAACAGACTAAATATGATAAGGCACAATTGACTGAATTGGGTGAAAAGCTGTTAGGTCTTAAAAAATGGTAAATCAGGTCTACACATAAAAAAGGGCCTGATCCAAACTGAATCAAGCCCTTTATCCTGAAAGAGATCTGCTCTTTACTTAACAGTCTTAACAGTTTTTATAATTCTTGCCGCTACTTTATAGGGATCAGCATTAGAAGCTGGCCTTCTATCTTCAAGATAGCCATTCCAACCATGAGTAGCAGTGTAAACCGGAATCCTTATCGAAGCTCCTCTGTCCGAAACACCATAAGAAAAATCAGTGATTGCGGCAGTTTCGTGTTTTCCGGTTAAGCGCTGATCATTGTAAGCCCCATAAACATCAATATGCTCTTTTACCACTCCTCTAAAAGCTTCGCACACTTTCTCAACATTCTTTTTAGAACCAGCTGATCTTAAATAACCATTTGAGAAATTACAGTGCATGCCAGAACCATTCCAGTCGGTGTCTCCTAGGGGTTTTGGATGATATTCAATGACTAAACCATACTTTTCAGTAAGTCTTTCCATCAAGTATCTTGCCATCCATACTTCATCACCTGCTTGCTTGGCACCTTTTGCAAAAATCTGCCATTCCCATTGGCCGGTAGCCACCTCACCGTTCGTTCCCTCCACATTAAGGCCAGCTGCAAGACATATATCAAGATGCTCATCCTTAAAATCCCTTCCAAAAACATTTCGACCACCTACACCGCAATAGTAAGGGCCTTGTGGGCTTGGATAGCCACTATGTGGAAATCCTATTGGCCGATCTGTTGAAGGATCCCAAAGAAAATACTCTTGTTCAAATCCGAACCAAAAATCATTATCATCTTCATCAATTGCTGCCCGACCGTTAGACACATGAGCAGTACCGTCTGCATTCATTACTTCAGTAAGCACGAGGTACCCATTTTCAATTACTGGATCCGGACAGATAAAAACAGGTTTCAACAAACAATCAGAAGAACCTCCTTCTGCCTGTTGAGTTGAAGAACCATCAAAACCCCATTCGGGGCAATCTTTCAGCCTGCCACTGAAATCACCTACAATCTTCGTCTTACTTCTTAGTGATTGTGTTGGCTTATATCCATCAAGCCAGATGTACTCAAGTTTAGCTTTGCTCATGGTGATATTTACTTAGATAAATAGAATTATGTTATAAGATTAAAATTTCAGGTTACTAATTCATGCAAATAAAAAATGAATTAAAGTCTTTGTCAAGGCCGATTTGATTATTTGTCCTTTTATCAGAACAAGACACAATTCATTACAATATTTGAAAGATGAACAGCGCTCTTAAAGTATTATTTGCCGATTTGGCAAAGCAGGAATCGCATTGCGACCGATCTAGTTCCTGTTGTTCATTTCGTCTCTTATCTTGGCAGCCTTTTCATAATCCTCCTGTGTCAAAGCTTCGTCCAGAAGTTGCTGTAACTTATCGTTACTCAAGTCGTTGAGCAAATCGGGTAGATTCTTTGGTTCTTTTTTCTTTGCCTTCTTCTTAGGTGATTCCTCTTCAGATTCCTCTGTCAGGACAATGCCAGCCTCCGCAAGGATAGCCTCGAATGTGTAGATATCCACCCCAAAGCGGAGGCCAATAGCAATGGCGTCGGAAGGTCGAGCATCGACTTCAATTTGTTTAATTCCGTCGCTACAAACAATCTTGGCAAAAAAGACTCCTTCTTTCAGATCAGAAATGACTACTTCTTCAATTGTGAAATTAAAGCTATAGGCAAATGACCTGAACAGGTCATGTGTCATTGGCCTGTTGGGAACTATTTTTTCGATTTCAATCGCAATGGCCTGGGCTTCAAACATGCCAATGATGATGGGTAAACGACGGCTCCCTCCAACTTCACCCAACACCAGGGCAAATGAACCAGATTGTGATTGGCTGCTTGATAATCCTAAAATTTCGAGTTTTATTTTATCCACCCTTTATTTAATAGCTTTAATGGCTTCTGTTAATTTAGGAACAACTTCAAATGCATCTCCAACCACTCCATAGTCTGCAGCTTTGAAAAAAGGAGCATCAGCATCCTTGTTGATAACTACAATGTACTTGGATTGGTTCACTCCTGCAAGATGTTGAATTGCTCCCGATATACCAATCGCTATATACAAAGTTGGAGCAACTTTAATTCCTGTTTGACCGACATGTTCATGGTGAGGCCTCCAATCCATATCAGAAACCGGTTTGCTACACCCAGTTGCCGCTCCAAGAACTTCTGCAAGATCCTCAATCATTCCCCAGTTCTCAGGACCTTTAAGCCCACGTCCTCCTGAAACGACGATGTCAGCCTCCGGTAAAAGAACCTTACCTGTAGTCTTCTCCCGAGATACCTGTTTTACTCCGAAATCGGAATCTTCTATTGATGGATTAAAATTTTCAATTGGAGCCTCTGCACCATCTTCCTTCAAAATAACTGCCCCTTTTTTTATGGACAGTATCTTCTTGTCCTTTGTAAGCGTGGTATGAGCAGAGGCCTTTCCTGTATAAATACTCCTTTTGACATTGAAATGCGCATCTGGTAGTGCAACAACATTGGTAACCAATGACGCGTCCATTTTTATCGAAACCCGGGCTGCAACCGGGTTTCCTAATGATGACTCGGCAAGGACTAAACTATCTGACTGGGTTTTCTGCATAGCCTCCGCAAGCGCAGACGCATAGGCACTGATCACACCCTGATCAAATTTCGGGTTATTGGCATGCAAGACTTTGCTTGCTCCATTGTTTCCCAGCTTTTTTAATTGATCTCCAGCAGCTGTACCAAGAACTACGGCCACTACATCGCCATTGCTCATTGCACTTGCGTAAGTCACGGCCTCTCGTGAGGACTTTTTTACTTCACCGTCGGATAATTCAACAAATACCAATACAGCCATATCTAATATTTTAAGTTCATTTATTATAAAATTTTGGCTTCCTCTTTCAAAAGCCTGGCCAACTCCTTCATATCATCCACCATTTTAATGGCTCCCTTCTCAGGAGGCAGGTCATACGAAGTCGTTTTCGTAGCCACAGAATGAGTGGTTGCCTCAATCACTTTCAACGGTTTCGATCTTGCCGTCATGATTCCTCTCATGTTCGGAATTTTCCATTCCGCTATTGGCTCCTGGCAACCAACCACCAAAGGTAATAACGCCTCCAAAATCTCCTTACCTCCTTCTATTTCCCGGGCAAGAGTGGCAACGCCGTTTTCAACCTCAAGTTTCATCACTGGTGACAACGATGGAATGCCCAGTAATTCACCAACCATTCCGTGTACCATTCCACCATTGAAATCAATCGATTCCCGCCCCATCAGGATAAGGTCATAATTTTCTGTTTTGGCCACCTCAGCTATTTGAGAAGCAACGAAAAAAGAATCATCAGCCCTGGCATTTATCCGAATAGCATCGTCAGCGCCAATTGCGAGGGCTTTTCTTAAGGTAGGTTCCGTTACTGCTTCACCAACATTAAGCACGGTGATACTTCCTCCCATTTGCTCCTTCAATTCAACAGCCCTTGCAAGAGCATAATCATCGTACGGTCCAATCACAAACTGAACACCTGAGTTATCGAATTCAGAGTTATTGTTGGTAAAGGCAATCCTCGAAGTTGTGTCGGGTACATGGGTGATACAAACTAATATCTTCATATTGGGCTTTTCTTTATTAACGATGGACAAAATTATTCAGCTTTTTCGCTAAGCCAAGTTTGAACTTACATTTAACATAAGGTTATCCAATCATTACTCATTGAACATGGCGAATGTTTATTTTTATTGTGATTTTAGGACTTTAATTAACGATAAATGAGAAACAGGATTGATCAGCTAAATGAATTTATCAAGGAAGAACCTGAAAATCCATTTCTCATTTATGCCTTGGCCCTGGAGTATCTAAAAACAGAACCTACTCAAGCCAAAATATATTTTGACCAATTACTAAAATATCACCCATCTTATTTGCCAACCTATTACCATGCTGCCCAGTTTTATTTAGAAATTGACCAAAGATCACGAGCTCGTCAAATCTACGAGGTTGGCATCGCTCTCACCCGAAAAACAGAAGATCATCATGCTCTGAAGGAGCTTCAAAATGCTTATACTAATTTCCTGTTGGATGACTGATATAGTTTTGGCCAATCATTTAATAAGCCATCCTATCGACAGATAATTGGTCAATTCAACGGTCATATCCAAATTATCTATTTTGATATGATTCTAATCCATGTTGAGGATTGGATTTGTTAACTTTCCCGGGAATCCAAAAATCTCGCTAACCAACAATAAGAAATTATGAACAAACATCTACTTCTTTCCCTTGGACTTCTTATGATTATTAGTTCATGCTTTGGTCAAAACGAAACCGTTCCCTTATGGCCTGTTAACATTCCCAATCGCCAGCCATCGGATGAAAAGGAAACCCGGCGGAATGAAGATATTTTTTGGATTGGGAATGTGCAGGAACCAAATCTGGCGATCTACCTACCTGCCAAACGCCATGCCAATGGAATGGCTGTTGTCATTTGCCCGGGTGGTGGTTATAATGGTCTGGCTTACGATTGGGAAGGAACTGACGTTGCCAAATGGCTGAATTCCAAAGGGATAGCGGGATTTGTTTTGAAATACAGGTTGCCAAAATCGAAGTCATTAATTGTTGGGAATGAAGCTCCGTTACAAGACGCACAAAGAGCACTAAGACTTGTGCGGGCAAATGCTAAAAAGTGGAACATTAACCCGGACAAAATCGGAATAATGGGCTTCTCTGCCGGAGGGCATCTCGCCTCTACATTAGGAACCCACTTTAACAGTGAAAATTCTTTCAAACCTGATTCAATAGACCTGCTAAGTGCAAGACCAGATTTCATGGCACTGATTTACCCGGTTATTACTTTTCAGGAACCTTATCTGCACCGGGGTTCCAGGAATGCATTAATCGGAGAAACCGCCACCAGGGAATTAACAGCCTATTATTCGAATGAGCTACAGGTAACAAAGGACACACCCCCTACATTCCTTGTTCACTCGACAGATGATGGGGGCGTTCCAGTAGAGAATACCCTGTTATTTTATCAAGCATTGAAAAAGGAAAATATCTATTCGGAAATGCACATTTATCCGAAAGGAGGTCACGGGTATTCTTTAGCCCTCGGGCAAGGTCGACTACAAACGTGGCCTGACAGATTATATGAATGGCTATTGAGTTTGGAGTAGAGCAATGCACAAAAGACTGCAAAACTTTACCTTCTTCGTTATTGTTGTATTCTCTTGCAACCTAGCTACTGCTCAAGAAACGGAAAATGTTTCTCGACGAACCATTACTGTTGATGGTTCGATACTCAACTATGTTGTTGAAGGTCTATCATGAAACTAAAAAACAAAGTCCTGGCTTTTTATACTCCTCTGGGAGTAGGTACACATTTGGAAGAGTGGGGAGTTGAGAAAGGTCGCATTACTGAATTGGACTGGTGGGAAGAAGTCAATCATGAGAATTTGCGATTGATCTCCACTTCTGCACAACATTTTTCCGGCCGTGGTGTATCTGATCGGGGAGCCACCATGTGGGCTTCCTGGATTATTCAATCTGAGAATGACAACATATTCTTTAGTGGCGACTCCGGTTATGGAGAACATTTCAAAGAAATTGGTGAGAAATTCGGACCATTTGATTTTGCCATGATGGAATGTGTCAATACAATGAACTCTGGAAAGAGATTCACATGATGCCAGAAGAAACGGCCCAGGCAGCGGTCGACGTAAAGGCTAAATTGATAATGCCATTCATTGGGGAGCCTCCAAACTGGCAATGCACTCCTGGACCGATCCTGTTGAAAGAGTGACCCGGAAATCCAAAGAACTTGGAATTTCAAAGAACTTGGAATTTCAATAGCAACTCCAAAAATTGGAGAGGAAATTATCTTAAGTAATAGTGTTGATTATCCAAAGGAAATTTGGTGGCGTTGATGCCATTTCAACTTA
Source organism: Bacteroidota bacterium (assembly GCA_027592755.1). Classification (GTDB taxonomy): domain Bacteria; phylum Bacteroidota; class Bacteroidia; order Cytophagales; family Cyclobacteriaceae; genus JAJCYL01. Next base: position 55,280 of record JAQCLE010000007.1, read on the forward strand.
CCATCGCATCAAAAATAACCACTATTTTATCTTAGGAATCGCTTCTAAAATGAGATTAGTAACTTTTGATACATTGTCTTTGAAGACTGCGGTAATCTCGTCCCACGTTACCGGGACTTCATCCTCATGCCAACTATCAAAATCGGTACTCATGGCAATAGCGGCGTACGGAATTCCCGCTTCATTGGCAAGAGCACATTCTGTTGAAACCGACATATTAATTACATCTGCACCCCACTTCCTGAACATATTTGATTCCGCTTTGGTAGAAAACCTTGGACCTTCTATTGTCACTACGGTCCCTTTTTCATGATGCGTGAATAGGAGTTTTTTGCACGTTTTATTTAATATGGCTCTCAGTTCTTTTGAAAAGGGTTCTGACATTGCTATGTGGTTGGCGTTATGAGGCTTAAATTCATCATAGAACGTCATTTTCCTTTGTTTTGTGAAATCTAAGAATTGATCTAAAATCACCAGGTGGCCACGGTCAATTTCTTGTCTGAGGCTTCCGCAGGCGGTTGTAGCTATGATATGTGTGCAATTTTGATCTTTTAATGCCTGGATATTCGCTCTGAAATTCACCTGAGATGGAGGTATGGTATGCTCCCTACCATGACGGGCAAGCAATACAACCTCCACGCTTTTTATTTTCCCTGTTTTTAGTTTAGAAGAAGGCTTCCCATAAGGGGTATTAACTTCCAAATCTTTGGAACCTAAAATAATATTCGGATCATCTAAGCCTGAACCGCCAATTATTCCAATTTTTATCATCTTATTCATCCCCCATTATCTCAATTTAATGTTGGTTATATTGTTTAAATTGATACTTCAATTACACTACCTGTTTCCGTGATTCAATGAAAGTAAAAGGTAAGGAATATAGAACCGTATGGATAGAAGGTAATGAAGTTAAGCTAATTGAACAACGTCTATTGCCTCATGAATTCGGGTTCTTTACGGCAAGAGATCATAAAGATATTGCATTTGCGATAAAAGAAATGGTCGTGAGAGGTGCAGGAGCAATTGGAGCTACTGCGGCGTATGGTGTGGTGCTGGCTACGCTTGAAGCGAAAGAACATAATTATAAAAATTATATTAGTAATGCTGCTAAGACCATTCAAAGTACAAGACCGACTGCACAAAATATTTTCACCGGCACCAACTATATATTAGATGCCATCAACAACCTCAATGACTTAGAGGAAATAAGAAAAGTTGCCATTTCGATGGCTAATGAATTTGCCGACTATGATGCCTTCGCCTGCAAGAAAATAGACGAGTATGGGAATAGATTGATCAAGGATGGATTCAGGATAGGAACTCATTGTAACGCAGGTTGGCTGGCATTTGTTGATTGGGGCAGTGCTTTAAGCCCTATTTTTTTAGCGAATAGAACCGGGAAGAAAGTGTTTGTATACGTTGATGAAACCAGGCCACGGATACAAGGAAGTTTAACAGCTTGGGAACTCGCCAATGAGAATGTGCCATATGTTATAATAGCTGATAATGCTACCGGGTATTATATGAAGAAGAAAGAAATCGATATGGTAATAACCGGAGCTGACAGAATAGCCGCTAATGGTGATGTTGCTAACAAAATTGGAACATATGAGAAAGCGGTATTAGCAAAAGAAAACGGGGTGCCTTTTTACGTAGCCGCCCCAACAACCACTTTTGATTTAGAAACAGATTCAGGAGAACTTATCCCTATAGAAGAAAGGCATGAAGATGAGATGCTGTTTGTTCATGGAACTGATGAAAATGGTAATATTTCTAAAGTCAGAGTTTATCCCAAAGGTAGTAAGGTGAAAAATCCAGCGTTTGATATTACTCCAGCGTCTTATATTACCGGTCTTATCACTGAAAAAGGAATTATTAAAGCTAACAGGGAAGAAATTCAAAAAATGTTTGGAGTGTAAAAAATGGAATGAAGTGAAGCATCTCCTCAACACCAGCCAAATTATGATTTACTCCATTGAAACTTTTCATATGCCCCAAAGAGGACTCTAATGACATACATTGAGAATAACACTGAGTGCAGGGTAATTTCATTGGACTAAGTAAAGTCATAAAATCAAAAGGGAAAAATCATTAACTTATCCTTCGATTTCACTCCAAAATATAATTGATATGAAGAAGATTTTAGATCTGTTGTTTTTTATCTTGATTGCTTTCAACAGCCAGTCACAAAATAAACTTGATGAAATATTGCCCGTTCGCGGCTTATGTATGTCAGCTCCTTCACCGGAAGGCTTAGATCAATTCATTGATTTCATCAACGATGAACTTGTACCCAGGAAACTGAATACTCTTGTTTTAAGGATTGGCTACAACTATGAATATAAATCTCATCCGGAACTGGTTTCGGATAGAGCCCTTTCAAAAAAAGAAATTAAAAGGATAGTAAAAACCTGCAAAGAAGGTGGCATCAAAATTATACCCCAGGTTAATCTGCTCGGGCATCAATCCGGTACCGCCAGACCAGGCAAATTGTTGGAGCAATACCCGCAATTCAATGAAACTCCGCATATTGCCTTAGGTCCCGATATCCAATGGCCCAACGAATGGGGATTGTATTGCTACAGTTATTGTCCCCTCCATCCGGAAGTACATGATGTTGTTTTTGATATCATGGATGAAATCGTAGAGGTGTTTGAAGCAGATGCGTTCCATGCTGGCATGGACGAAGTTTTCTACCTGGGAGATGACAAATGCCCTCGATGTCAGGGCAAGGATAAAGCTGAATTATTTGCTGGGGAAGTCACAGCCATACGAAACCATCTTGCACACAATAACAAGGCCTTGTGGATTTGGGGAGATAGACTGATTGATGGTAAGACTACCGGAATTGGACTCTGGGAAGCCAGCTACAACAATACTCATAGGGCTATTGACATGATTCCAAAAGATGTTGTGATCAACGATTGGCATTATGAGCGCCCTGATCCTACAGCAGCATATTTCGCCCTGAAAGGATTCAAGGTGATCACGTGCCCCTGGAGATTTCCTGAGGTAACCGTTAAGCAACTTCAAATGATGGTCGACTTCAAAGCGGGAGCAACTGAGGCAGTAAAAGATAATTACCAGGGAATGCTGCACACCGTTTGGACCAGCGCTGAGAACACAATAGATGAGTTTTATGGCCGGAAAGATGCCAATAATGAAAGACGTGGAGGAAACTGGGTTGAAGCGTTCAAAGCCATGTTTGATGAAATTGAAAAACTGGAGACGACCGATTAAACTTCCGAAACAATAAAGAACTCATCGTTCCATCCTGCTGATAAAGCGGGATGAAAATAACATTGCCTCTTTTAAAAAATGTGGGAAACCAATATTGCGTTTCCCATAGATGATCTTGATTTTATTACCTTTGGCCACAAATTACGAGGTCTTAATTATTTTAAAATATTTGACCAAAACAGAGGTTATTAGACAAGTTTTGAAAACAGGAACTAAGGAGTTGAGACAAATCATTTCGAGCATTATCATTTATCTCAGTGTCTCAACCGTATTTGGCCAAAATACCTACCCTGAAAATAGAGCCGATCAAATTTTCTCCTACGGTATTGAACTTCATCAGAAAGGCTTCTATCAGGCGTCCAGGAAAATTTTCGACAATTATCTTCGACAATACCCGGATGGACATGATGCAGCGGAGGCCAAATATTTTGTTGCTTTCAATGCCATCAATAATGGTGATAAAGATGGTGAATACCTGATGACCGAATTCATTGAAAATAATCCGGGACACCACAGGTCTCTGACGGCTTACTTCGATCTCGGTGAGTATTATTATAACACCGGCGACTACAACAAAGGGATTAACTCATTTGAAAAAGTCGATTTCAGTACGATGTCGTTTGCAAAATCAATTGAAGGGCATTTCAAATTAGGTTATTGTTATTTCATGATCAATCAATACGATAAAGCTTTGAATTCATTCGAGCCTGTTATGCAATTACAAAATGATTTCTATGGAGATGCAAACTATTATTCAGGCTTTATTTCTTATTCAAGAAGCAACTATTTGGAAGCGCTTGCTAAACTTGGAAAAGTAAAAAGTGATGCAGCGTACAAAGATGAATTACCTGAGTTATTGGCAGCTTCATACCTGGCTCTTGAACAATACCGCCAGCTCATTAGCTACACAGAACCCCTGATCTCATCCAAAGATGCCACACCCCAATTGGTAATAATGGCTGCGGAGGGACATTACAATTTGAAAAACTACCAGCAGGCCGCCGATTTATACGCTCAAGCACTGAATTCGTCCAAACGAAAAGCGACTCCTCTGGTGTATTTTCATCATGGGCATTGCGATTATATACTCGGGAAAGATGAGTTGGCCGTGGAATCATTTAAAAATGCCGGACTTACTACTGACACCCTCGGTCAATATGCTTCTTACTACCTGGGTCAACTTTATAATAGGCTTGATAATAAACCATTTGCATCAAATGCATTTGAAACAGCTTCCCGCATGGATTACAATCCAACCATTAAAGAGGAATCCCGTTTCCGCGTAGGCCAATTGCAATATGAGCAGGGACAATTCACTGAAGCAATTAGTACATTTCAATCCTTTGTCAACGATTATCCCAATTCCGTTTTCCGGGGTCAGACGAATGATTTACTTGGAGATGCATTTCTAAAAACCAACAATTACGATCTTGCCATATCCTATATTGAATCATTAAGGCAAAAAAGTGAAGCCATTCGGAAGACTTATCAACATGTCACTCTGTTAAAGGGTTCACAACTTTTCAATGACCGGCAATTTGAAACTGCAATTTTATACTTCAACAAATCGCTCTCAGCTCCTACTGATCCGGCACTTGCTATTGAGGCTAATTTCTGGAATGGAGAGGCTTACTCAATTGGAAAAAAATGGCCGGAAGCGATTACCTCCTTTAGTAAAATTGTTTTTCCAACATCCAACAACATCTCTCCATTTTATTTGAAAGCAAGGTATGGCCTTGGCTATTCATACTATAACTCAAAAGTGTACTCCAGAGCCAAAATCCAGTTTGCAGAATATACTAAAGGACTTGAATTCGAGAAAGATAAACAATATATGTTGGACGGGCTGGTAAGACTGGCAGATTGCTATTTCATCGAGAAGAATTACAACGGTGCCATTAATAATTATGAAAAATCCCTAAGCCTGGGAAGCAGTGACAAAGCTTACATCTTTCTCCAATTGGGCTTGAGCTATGGGTTTTCAAATAAAATAAATGAAGCTAAACAGAACTTTAGAAGAGTTATTACAGGCTTCCCCAAAACACCTTTAGCTGAACGATCGGCTTACCAAATGGCCCAGTTGGATTTTGAAAACGGAAATTTTCAGGCCGCTATTAATGAATTCAGTTATTTCATAAGTAACTATCACCAGAGTAGTCTTTTACCAAATGCTTACGTTAAAAGAGCTTTAACCCACTATAACCTTCAGAACTATCAGCAGACCGCTGACGATTATCAAACAGTTATTGACAGATTTGGTAGTCACGCTGTTGCAAGAAGTGCACTGCTCGGTCTACAGGAAGTAGCTGCAATTATAGGAGGAGGTGTTGATGTGGACAGCTACATCGAAAAGTATCGAAGACTAAATCCGAGCGATGGATCCATTGAGAACATCGAGTTTGAATCAGCAAAAGGAAGATATTTCGCACAGGATTATGGGGCGTGCATTGATAAATTAATTGTTTTTCTCAGAGCATATCCTGAGAGCAGTTTTAAAGGAGAGGCCGTTTATTTTATTGCTGACTCTTATTATCGTCAAGGCGATAATGTTGGCGCATTAGGTTTCTTCAAACGGGTACTGGATTATCCACAGCTCACTTATTACAACAGGGCAGTTCAACGTATTGGATTGTTGGAATATGAGCTTGGTAATTATTCCCGATCAATAACTCATTATAAACAACTTTTAGGTGTTGCAAAAAATAAACGTGAAACTTACAATGCCCGAGAAGGATTGATGCAGGCCTATTACAAAAGTGGAAAATATGATTCTACAGAAATGGTTGCTATTCAGATTCTTAGTGAGACCCAAGTTGGGGTTGATGCCCAATCAATTGCAAACCTGTTTTTAGGTAAAGCCGCACTTAAAACGAACAGGCTCGAAGTTGCTCAAGATTATTTTGAAAAGACAAGAGGCGTTACCACAGATGAAAATGCCGCAGAAGCCACTTATTTGATTGCTGAAATTTTAAGCCGCCAATCTCAATACAGTGAATCCAACGACATGCTTTTTGAAGTAAATAGAAATTATTCCATTTATGAAGAATGGCTTGGAAGATCCTTTTTACTTATAGCGGATAACTACATTGCCACCGACGAACTTTTTCAGGCCAAGGCCACTTTGAATTCTATTATTGAGAACTCACCACTGGATGATATTAAGCGAATTGCTAAAGAAAAATTATTGGTAATTGAAGGAATGGAAAATAATGTGCTTGAAAATAATGTGCCTGATAACTAAGTAGATTAGAAATCCGCAGATAGCTAAGATGAACAGAAGCGACATAAAGATCAATTCCCTATTCGGTTTAACAATTATCACATCTTTGATGATAGGTCAAAGTTTTAATGGATTTGGTCAGGACGACTGGTCAGAACCCGGAGAGATTGAAAACGCTGAAATTATTATTGAAAAGGATCGCCAGGTTACACTACCCGCTGTAATAAGGCCGTATTCTAAAATTCCACCGGATGATGCTAGTCAAACCATAATTCCACAGACGTATGACTTCAATAATTACATACTCACTGGTAGCGTTTATGATCCGAATTTGCAAGCCAAGGTCATTCTTCCCAATGAAAACAAGAATAGCCTACAGAATTATGTGAAGGGAGGACTGGGCAACTATGCTTCCTTCTTGGCAGAAGCCTCTTTGAATACTTCCAGTAAGAACTTCGCTGCTGGATTATTTTTAAAACATAAATCTTTTGCACGAGGACCTGTCGATAGAAGCAATAGTGCCGCCGGCGATACCGAGGCACTCCTTTTCACCAGACTTGCACAGAAAAAATCAGTACTGTCTGTTGACCTCGGTTTTAATTCAGTTCAAAGACATTACTATGGGTATGGCGAAACACCGGCTACTTCAGATGAAGTCGGTAAACAAGTTTATAATACGTTTGATTTCAGCATTGGATTAAAAAGCACTGATGAGCAAAGCGGTTTTGATTATGACTCTAAAATTTCACTATATCGACTTGGAGATAAATTTGATGCTTCGGAGAGCGGATTCAAAATAGACCTTAATAGCAAAGTAGCGCTTGACGAGGGTATAGCGATTAGGCTGAACTCAACTGCATTACTATCTAAGTATAAAGACAATTCAAGCCAGTCAAGAAACCTGGTCAAATTTATCAGTGGCATTGATTACGCTTTGGGGAAGTTATCCATTATAGGTGCTGCAAATCTTGTACTGTCAAATGATTCAGTTGTTAATGCAAAGAACTTTCGAATCTATCCCTATGTTATTGTCAACTATAAACTTAATGATTCATGGAATATTAATGGTGGATTAAGAGGTGATCTCGAATCGGTCACTCTTCGATCAATTTCGAAAGAGAATGAATATATAAACAATAATCTCCCGCTATTTCATTCGAATAAGAAAATCGAAATTTTCGGACAAGTTGATGGAAATTTTTCTTCCAATGTAGGAATTGCCGGAGGCTTCTCTTTTGCCAATTTTGAGAATCTCTATTTCTATGCAAATGCTTTCAAAGATTCAACAAAATTCGATTTGCTTTATGATTTTGATGGTACAAGTGTCCTGAACTTGTTCGCAAGTTTTACAGTTTCACCTGTTGAAGATTTGACAATTAATAGCAGAGTTGACTATTTTAAGTACAACACCAAAATCAATAGTCCTCTTCACAGGCCTGATTATTCTGGATCGATATTTATCAATTATGAGCTAAACCGAAAATTCCTCATTAGAGTTGACGGATCTATTACGGGCGGCATAAAAGGTCTAAATCTCCAATCTGCAAGCTCACAAAAGCTTAGTGCATTCGCCGATCTCAATCTCAATTTTGAATATCAATTAAATAAGAACCTGGGGGTTTTCTTGCAAATCAACAACTTACTTAATCAAGACTATGAACGCTATCTCAATTATAAAAACAGGGCATTGATGGTATTGGCCAGTGTTCGATACCAATTCTAATTTTTGTGTAATTCCCCAAAATTATCAGATTTTATCATTAAAGTATACAAATAACTATATAGGCATAACTTACTGATTATCTTTAATTTGTTAGCTTTATCAATTAGCATTAATACAAGTCTTATTAATGTAAAAACCGATAAATATTTGTTAATTTGCACGGAATGGTATTATTTATAGACTCAGTATCAAAGACCATTACCAAAACGTCATTTTAAAAAAGACTTATCGTGTAAAATAATTTCTTATGGCTACTAAAGAAAACGACGAGAATCAAGACATCAATGAAAATTCAGAGAAGGATTTCGGGTTACCCGATCTCGAATTTGAAGAACTGGATCATTTAGATGAAGAAGAGGAATCTATTAATGAAGAAGATGAACTCGCTGATTTAATCACAAGTGATTCTGAGGAGGAATCAGATCTTGAAGAAATTGAATCTGCTGATTCGGTAGATACAGTTTTGGAAGATCCCGAAATAACTGATGATCTCGACTCTCTTTCTGATATCGGATCAGACTCAGATTATTCAAATAATAATGAACTTGATAAGGTAGGCGAAGTAACATCTGAAGTTTTTTTAGATGACATCGTCCAGGAAACAGTTGATGATAGCGATACCGTGGAGCTTGATAATGACCTCATGGCATCTTTTGGTGAAGAAGATGAGGTGAGTCCTCCTGCGATTGCAAGTACGAGTGGAGGCAGTTCCCAAAGCTTCACTCGAATTATTATCATTGGATTGGCAGGAGCTGTTGCTATGGCTTTCATTTTTCTTTACATGCACAATCAAAACCTTTCTTCAGGAGAAGACATGGTAACGGAAGTTACGGAGACGGAGGGTACTGAAGAATCTTCCGTCGACGGAGCAGAAACTACTGAAACAGGTGAATCAACTGGGGAAGAATCAGAACCTGCTACCGCAACGAGCAATGCATTTCCAGATGCAACTACTCCAAGCGAGAGCCCTGCGAGTACTGAAACTAAGCAACAAGCAGCACCGACTCCACGTCCAACAAGGACTCAACCTGCGGCAACAAGTACACCAGGTCAAGTGACCACAATAACATCTGCCACTGGCCGTTACTACATCATTGTGGCTAGTTTTATTGATGACGACATGGCCAATGATCACGGCAAAAAGCTTGCTGGTCAGGGTGCATCTGTTAAAATCATCAACCCGTTTGGTGATCGAAAGTTCTGGAGAGTAAGCGTAGCAGATTACGGTATCTTGCGTGAAGCTGTAAATGGAACCAATCAACTTAAACCACAATACGGAGATGATATATGGGCAGTAAAATATTAACATGCTGATACAGATTGCTACCACCCCGGAGGTAGTTCAAAACGGAGATGATGCCATCTCCGTTTTAGATTTATTATTGAGAGGTGGTTATATGATGCTGCCTCTTGTTTTATTATCAATTGCCGCTGTATATATTTTCGTTGAACGCTGGCTTACCATTAAGAAAGCTTCGAAGACACCTAATGGATTTACCGATAAGATTCGGAACAGTGTTATTCAGGGAGATCTGAATAGTGCAAAAGTTGTATGCGCCGAAACCGACAGTCCGATCGCAAGAATGATTGAAAAGGGACTCGCGAGAATTGGTAGTCCGCTTAAAAACATTGAGACTTCTATCGAAAATATCGGAAAGATCGAGATTTACAGACTTGAAAAAAACCTGAACATCCTTGCTACTATTTCGGGTGCAGCTCCAATGATCGGTTTCCTTGGAACAGTCACTGGTATGATTCAGGCTTTTATTGCAATTGCACAGGAGGAAGGATCCGTCAGTCCGAAATTGCTATCGAGTGGTATTTACGAAGCTATGGTAACGACTGCTGCCGGGTTGTTTGTTGGCATCATTGCCTACCTCGGGTATAACTTCCTTGTTTCAAGGGTTCAGAAAATAGTCCATCAGATGGAGTACAATTCAATAGATTTCCTTGATCTGTTGCAGGAACCTGAAGCATGAACCTTAAAACAAAAAATAAAATTGAGACAGCGTTCAGTATGTCATCTATGACAGATATCATCTTTCTATTGTTAATATTCTTTATGCTGACTTCTTCTTTTATTACTCCTTCCGGGCTTCCGATAAACCTTCCTACCAGCAAAAGTTCAAGTATTGTTTTGCAAAGAGTTACGGTAACAATAACCAATGACCTCAAGTTTTACGTTAATGATCAAGAAGTAAGCCGGGGAAGAATTGAAATGACACTTAAGAATGAACTTGCTGGAAAAGAAGGCATTGTTGTTCTGCATGTCGACAAAAGCGTTCCTGTTGAACACCTTGTTTATGTCGCGGGAATAGCAACCAGTCTCGAAGCTAAGGTGTCAATAGCAACAAAACCGAATTCGTAATGAATTTCGACAAAGAGAAAAAAAATGAGAGGGCTGGATTGTTCATTTCGTTGAGCATCCACGGAATCCTTTTACTTCTTTTCTTTTTTTTACTCGCCTGGAAGGAACCCTTCCCTCCCATTCCAGAATATGGAATTGAACTGAACTTTGGATTAGATAATTCCGGTTCCGGAAATATTCAACAGGAAAATACTGAACCATCACCTATTAATCAGGAGGAAAGTCAGCCGCAGGAAGAAGCAATTGAATCAGAGCAATTGGAGCCAACTGAAGAAACCATTGTTGAAGAAGTGCCCGAAGAATCTATTATTGAGAAATCTGTTGAGGACATTATCGAAACAGTCGAAAGCCCCGACGTAAGGGTCAATAAAAATGAGGATACTCCACCGGTAGTTGAGGAAATTATAGAAAGCCAGGAAGCCGTTCAAAACAGCCCAGTAATTGAGGAATCTGTAACCGAGGTCACAACACCTGCAGGCAATAACCAGGGAGATGACATTCAGGAGGTAGGGGACGAAGGTGATCCAAGTGGAGAAATTGACGAAAGAGCATTGTATGGAAATCCGGGTGCTGGTTCTGGCGGCGCATCATTGGATATGGCTGGTTGGATGTGGGACCAATTGCCCAGGCCAAATGATAAGTCGGATGAAGTAGGTCGGATAGTCTTTGAAATTAAAGTGGATGCAGATGGGTATATTACTTCTATTACGCGGATTCAATCTACTGTGTCGCCTGCTGTTGAAAGTATCTATAGAAGCGAAATCGAACAGCTAACATTCCACAAAATTGGAACTGCAAATGCGCCGAGGCGATCTTCCGGTAGAATAACATTTATTATTAAATCCAATTGACTCCGTGAATTACCCGCAGGCTCTTGACTACTTGTACAACAGCTTGCCAATGTTTCAGCGTATTGGAGCTGCTGCATTCAACAAAAACCTTGAAAAGACGCGGCAATTATGCGCTGCGTTAAATCATCCGGAAGCAAGCTTCAAATCAGTACACATTGCCGGAACAAACGGGAAAGGATCAAGCGCCCATTCCATCGCTGCGATCTTACAATGTGCCGGATACAAAACCGGGCTCTACACCTCCCCTCACCTTAAATTATTTACAGAGAGAATTCGAATCGATGGGATTGAAATCAATGAGGAATCGGTTGTCAATTTCGTAAATAGAAATGGGCCCTTGTTGGAGCAATTAAAGCCTTCCTTTTTTGAAACTACAGTGGCGATGGCATTTGATTATTTTGCGAAGGAACAAGTTGATATTGCGGTCATCGAGGTAGGTATGGGTGGACGTCTTGATTCCACTAATGTTATTACACCGGAAGTTTGCCTGATCACTCAAATTGGTTTCGATCATCAGCAATATTTGGGAGAAACACTCGAAGAAATATCCAAGGAAAAGGCAGGCATAATTAAGAAAGGCGTTCCAGTGGTCCTTGGAGAATTAAATGAAAAATTGCTGCCTATTTTCAGACAAAAAGCAGCTGAAGAGAATTGCGAATTGATTCGAACATCCGACTACCAAATCAAAAAAAAACAAACAGAATTAATAAAAATTGATGTGCGAGCACCGCACAAAACATACTCCGACCTCAGCATCGATATTAGAGGTGAATACTATTTACAAAACATTCCTGGAATTATTGAGACCATTTACCAACTGAAGTCCAAGGGATTCAGGATAAATGAGAATGCGATCCGAGATGGACTCGCTAATGTTGTGACCCTCACTGGTCTTAAAGGAAGGTGGCAGGTCATCAACAATAGCCCACTGATAATATGTGATGTTGGACATAATGAAGCTGGTCTCCAATCTATTGTTGATCAAATTCTCAAAACAAAACATAAGCGCCTTCATTTTGTATTGGGGACTGTAAATGATAAAAAACTGGATCCAATTCTGGATATTCTACCAAAATCAGCCACCTATTATTTTACTCAGGCCAAAATCCCAAGAGCACTGGATGCGAGTGAGCTATCTCGGAGAGCCTTTTCCTTTGGCCTTAATGGAGAAGTCATCCCCGACGTGAATGAAGCAATCCAAAGGGCGATGGTTAAAGCCTTAGAAAACGACCTGATCTTTATTGGTGGAAGTTCATTTGTAGTGGCTGAAATTGATGGACTTTAGTTAGTCTGGACAGATAAAAAAATCTTATTTCGTTATCCGAAAAAGCTCAATAAGCGTTCATTTATTCTAACGGTCTCACCTTCACATTCCGAAACCTGATCTCACCAATTCCCCTTGCCTGTAGGGCAATGAACCCTTCTGCCCGCGATTGATCACGAAGGTCTGCCGTCACAACGCCATTAATGCTGGCCTGGATGCGATCGCCTTCACATCGTAGTTCATAGGTGTTCCATTGATTAATAGTCTCAACCTGAGCCAGTGGATTTGACCTCAGAAAAATAGCTCCGGTTCTATATTCCTGATTGGGATTGTCATCCCAGATGTTGAGTTCATAACAATCTTCTCCGGAAAGCCCGGCATTCTTACAACGAAGAAAAACTCCTGAATTGATGGTGTCATCAGGGTAAAATTCTACCGTTAGGGCAAAATCCTTATAGGCTTTTTTAGTCACGACAAATCCTTGACCACTGTCTAGTCGTCCTATCAATTCATTGTTAACAAATGTCCAATCCGCATCGCCACCTTTTATCCAGTCTTGTGCATTCTCTGCAAATAATATTACCTCTTCCTGGTCGGTAGAGCCGGGTTTCGAACACGATATTCCCAAAATGATTATTAGAGCAATCGATAAGTCAAATCTTAAGTTTTTCATATAGTTTAATTATTTCCTAAAAATAAGATAAAGTAATCAATTCATTCCCTCTTCAGATCGATCAGTTGGTAAGGCCGGCGCTAATGAAAATTCAGATATCGTTTCTCTTAATTCATCAGTCATTTGAAAATCAATTGCTTCCAAAACTGGTTTTAGCTGGTCCAGGTTCCTGGCGCCAACAATGGGGGCAGTAATGCCGGGATGTGCTGCCACCCAGGCAATGGCAAGGCTCACTGCGTTGTAACCATTTTTACTAGCAAATTCTGTGAATGATTTAACGGTAAGAAGATGCATTTCATCTTGGTATCGCTTCTGATATTTTGTATTGGTGTCGAATCTTCCGGATCCTGATTCATCAAGGTATTTCCCGGTGAGGAATCCACCCCCAAGTGGACTATAAGAGAATACGCCAAGTCCTTCACTCTGAGCCATAGGCAATATCTCCGACTCACTTTGCCGCTTAAGCAAGCTGTACATGGGTTGTATACAGGTGATAGGAGAAAAGTTCTTCTTCTGTGTGATAGCAATGGCCTTCATAATCTGCCATGCCGCGAAATTGCTTAGACCCAAATACAATACCTTACCGTGCCGAACGAAATCATTCAATGTGGAGAGCGTTTCTTCTAAAGGAGTTTCCTCGTCAAAGTGATGGATATAATAGATGTCCACATGGTCAGTGTTTAATCGCTTTAACCCGAAAAATTCACTAAACAGTTAGGGAGAAGGCATAAAAACAGGCATAAATTGCTTATATTG
>JAQCLE010000091.1 GCA_027592755.1 Bacteroidota bacterium
CCTCAAAGGTTTGAACTTTTTCCGCTATTTTATCCGTTTTTTGAAATTAGACTTTCGGATAGTTGTGTATTAAATAATAATATTCAATCCTGTTCCTCAAGCCACTGATTAGCGTCTTTCTCATTCATAAAAATCCCTAATTTGACACCGGTCTCCCTGAACTTGCTATCAGCCAAAGATTTGAATTTCTCCATGGAATAGTCAGCATAAATGTCATCACTCAAGATCACCGCGTGTATCTTTACACCAGCCTCTACAAATAGTAACTGCTCCCAAACTTCTTCCAACCACTTTTCGTCTTCAGGGGTACGTTCTCCAAGCAATTCAGTATCAACCAACCATTTTAAGTTGGGATGTTTATCCTTAAACTTGATATACTCTTTTTGAAGCGTAACCAATGTATCCCTGAATTCCTGGCTTTCCGGCGGCCTCAGCCATCGGTGTTTCAAAACCGGAACAGATAAATCTAATTCGCAGATAACAAAGTCGTTTACAAAAATGGTGGTTATTGCAGGTTCCATCCAATTAATTTAACAAATATCATTCTTTAGATTGTTTTGAAATCAAATAATTTTAAGTTCACTCTGATATCTATTTCCCCTATATGCCAAAATGGATCGTTCTTTTTGCCTGCAAATGTTTGCACAACTAAAAAGCCTGCTCTATCCAGCTTATTATTTTCTCATTAGTTGACTGATTCTTGTTTTCCATGGAATGCTTAAAATTCTCTTTTACACCTTGCTTAGAGTATACCTCGATGGGAAAGGTCAAAAAATCTGAAACCTCTCTTTCGCTGGCTGAAAGTCCATGGCCCGTTACCGGGTCAATAATGAATACTTTTCGTGGACATAACCCCGCAATAAGATCAGGTAAGTCATACTCCGTAAGTGCTCCAGCTACGGTTGAGGGAATGAACCTCGGTGAATATTTTTCCGACAAAGCAATATCTGCGAAACTCAGAAATGACCCAATTATTCCCACTTTCTGAATAGTTTCATCGAAAACAGCAGCATGCAATAATTCACTTCCAGTTGCACCAAAAGCAAGTGCTGAAATAACCTCAACCTCCTCGAGATCCGTTTTAACAAAACTCAAAATTCTGAAGATATCTTCTACCCTCATCCCGACAAGAGATTTATTGGTTATGATCCCTGCAAACCACTGATTGAACGATGTATTGTCAATTTGCGAATCACCACGCATATAACCTGGCCCCAAACTACCAATACCAGGAACATCAAATAGCAAAACAGAATAGCCCTTTTGAAGAATTGACCGTATCAGACTATCATTCTTGGCTGCATGCTCCAAACCCTGTTCATCCAAAATAAGAATTATTTCATTTTTTCGCTTTTGGGTAGGCAGAAGCAAAACTACAGGCAGCATGTAATTACTACTTCCCGGAACGAGGTATTTCTCAATAATCTGTTCCTTTTCAACGAATCGCCCTGAAAATACGGAACTCCCGTAACTGCCCGGATATTCAAATCCTGACCATTGCTTGGCCGAATCTGCTATGCCTGCAAGATATCTTTCAGAATCTGATCTGAGAGTTTCCAGATTCTCTATTTGCTTTTCGACCACTCTTTTGTTCAATGAATAAAGCGTCTCACCTTTTAATGAAGTAGCCAATTGTCCTGTCTCAGTAACCCACAATTCCTTCTCATCTAAAATACTGACTTCAACATCTTCCGAGCTGCCGGGATTCTCCAGGTATTTTTGAAAAAAGGCATACATGGCTTCACGATTCTTTCTGGTAGATGAATGAACATCATCATCTTCAACCATATTAATGAGCTCTTTACTCCCCAGCGCTTCATAAAAATGCTCCACCTCCTTATAAGTCTCCCTCGCTCCCTGAATACTGAAAAAATCACGCGTAGTTGTGACCATCAAACAAGGTCTTGGTGCCCTGATTTCTAAAAGATCTGCGTGATCAATACCTTCATCAATCATATGAAATAAATTCTGCTCAGCATCCTGGGGCCCTATGGTTTTAAAGATATACTCCATGCTGGTAATAAATGCTTCAGGGGCTGCTGCCAATATCCTGTCATCAACTGCAGCTGTATAGGCTGTTTGCGTACCTCCCCCTGATCTTCCCGTCATACCGATCCGTTTAGGATCTACTTCTTTTCGGGTAAGTAAATAATCTACACATCTTATGCCATCCCAGATGAAATACTTAGCAGGGGAATAACCCGAAATGTAGCATTGCGCTCCTGGATAAGAATATTCGGTAGTTGGACCAAAAGGAGATTTTCCCTCATCTTCTACAAAGTATTGCAAACGCTCTCCTTGACCGACCGGGTCAAAAGCTAGCACAATAAAGCCCTTCATAACGAGATTAATGATAATGTGCTGATAGGTCTCACTCCTAAAGCCGTTTTCCGTATGACCACTGGCATAAATAATGGCAGGAGCCTTTCCTTTTAGCTTTTTAGGCAAGAACAGAGCTGCTGTTACATAATAATTCGGTAATGATTCAAATATTACCTTTTCAACACGGTAATCATCTTTTGTTATCACACCTGTAATCCTGGGATTCAAAGGCGTTTTTTCAGGCATTGGCCCAATTATTCTTAGCAATTTCTCTTTGACCGTCTCTTGCCTTGCCAAATAGTCTTTTTTAGTAATTAATTGGCTAATTGCTAACTCTCTTCTATCAATCTGCTCAAAAGCAAGGGCACAAGAAGTCTTATACATGGAATTCTGCGCATCAGAATAAAATGTCCAGTAATCGAATAAATTTAAATCCTGTGAACACAGCGGTGCGGTTGTTACAAAAATGATTACCAGCGAAAGCAGTTGTCGATTTTTCATCTGATTGCTTTATCACAAAATGAAGTCTGCCAAAGTACGGATAAAATTCCTGTCCTCAGGCAGCAGTAAGGGAGATTGATGCGTTGAGATTGACACTTTTACATCAACTCCAGATAACTAAGAAACCAAGATTCTTTTATTTTTTAACTTCTTTATCCTCTCCATCCTTTTCTGCCTTTCTTTGCTTATAGTTGTCGCCTTCATCGCCCACTCTAAAGCCTTTAGTACCTCCATAGTAAACATGCTCAGGATCAGCACCTGATAGAAGATACGCGAACAGCTCTGTAAGCTCCGATTCATTGAGCCGGTTTACAAGTCCGGCAGGCATTGGAGAAACAGGGGATAATTCTTGTTTGATAATATCCTTCTTGAGCACTTCTACTGTTTGGATGCTGCTGAAAGGATTGGGCATGAGAACAACTTTTTCATCTGTTTCCAACTTGATCTTACCGGCAACTTTTTTATTGTCAATCAACTGCAAAAGAGTGAATGCATATTGATCTGAAATCTCTTCATGTGGGCTAAAAATAGCCTCTATAATTCCCCCACGTTCAAATCGGGTGTGGATTTGAGTTAAGTCAGGCCCGTTAATTACACCTTCGCCACGCATCCGATGGCAAGAGGAACACAAGGCAGCCTGGAATACCCGCTTGCCTTTATTTATATCTCCGGTAAAATCTTTTGATAATCCCTGTCGCGTGATGCCATTAATATCTGACGAATTATAATTTCGGCCGGGGCCTTCAGGTTTTGGAAGATTGGCTAAATCCGCCATTGGGGAATAAACCCCTGATACTTCCTGGAAGTAGTTTTTTTCATCATCGGGCACATTTGTCATGGCCCTTTGCCGCATGTTTTCAATAAAAGCCTTAAAACTTGCACCACCTTCAGCGGCCAAGATATCGTAATACCACTGGAAGTATTTTTCACGCAATTCCTTTGTCCAACCGGTATAAGCATTTGATAATAGTGTACCATAAAATGTAGCTTCTGTCGGGGGCATCTTTTCCAGGACCTTCTCAACATCGGCACCATACTGTGCACTCCTTCCACTAACCGCTGCGGATAGCATTTCCGGATGGGTACTTGTTTTTTCGAGTGTGTGTTTTACCAATAATTTGACACACTTTTCAACAGCATCTTCTGCTCCCAGGTAGATCAAAATCTGGCTCATTTCCCGATCGAGTTGATTATCAGCGGAAGGGAAGCGATCTGACCAACTACTGATCAACTGGGCTTTTGGTGTTCCTTTGGGCATACCCATCCTAATTAAAACTAATTGAGTAGCTCTGGCCATGTCAATCCGTTGATTTCTAGACAGCTTATTCCAATCAAGGATGTTGAATTTTGCTATTATTTGTTCCTGTGAACTTACATCCGCATTTCGAGCCAGAGCTATTCCGGATTGAATAATTCGATCAGGATCAGTAGCCTTGAAAAAATTGCTTTGCCAGCTACTGATGGGTTGATGCTCCAAGGCAATCCTGGCGGCATATCGGATAAATCGGTCTGTATGATTGAGATTTTCCCACGCCACAACAACTGCGGCTTCACTTGGTTCTACGTTGTGGAAAGACTCCAAATACTGCCGTAGCGCCCTTAAATCTTTCTCAGTTTCCGTGCTGGACGATTTTTCTGTGCTACCATCTTTTCCTGTAAAGCGCAATCTGTAAAGGTGGGACTCCAAATTCCGGCCACCCGTCATGAAATACATCGCTCCATCAGAACCTGCTATACCATCGGTTAGGGGCAATGGAGTTCCCCATAAAAATTCCTCAAATTGCCCAGTGTAACTGCTGCCTTTTGCTTGCAAGTCGACAAAGTACATGGTACCAAAACTCCAGTCAAAAACAAACAAACCCTTTTTGTATTTCGCCGGGAAATTCAAATTTGTCCCCATCATAATCGCAGTGGGTGAACCCTGACCCAGGTTGACGACCGCTGGAAGATTGTCAGGATAATAAGGAGGCCATTTACCTGAACCTGTTCGCCATCCGAATTCGCTACCACTTGTAACATGGCAAACCCGGATGGGACGATACCAGGGCGCTCCCAAATCCCATTCCATGTCGGCATCGAAGGCAAACAATTCCCCATCCTCATTAAATGCAAAGTCGAATGGATTGCGATAACCGGCCGAAACTAATTCCCAATCTTTGCCATCCGGATCGGTCCTCGCTATCCAACCACCGGGAGCCTTTATATTGTTGGCATGACCACGTGCATCCAAAAATGGAGGCAGCAAATTGTCTTCACCCCAGTTGTTGGGTAGGCGACTGTTTTGAACCAGGGCCTCAGGAACTAAGGTGTGGTTACCTGCGATAAAATAGATTTCATCGCCTCCAGGTCCTACGACCATGCTGTGGGGTCCATGCTCCCCGGAGCCTTGAAGTTTGAGCAAAATTTGGATGTCGTCCAACTCGCCATCATTGTTTGAATCTTTTAAACGATATACTCCACTTCCTCGAATTTCCTGGTTATCATCCTTGCCCGGCCAATTACGATTAACAGCAACATAAAGACTATTAAATGCCCAAAGCAATCCGTGTGCCTGGCCGATTTCTAAATTTAGCGTATCGACTTGTGTCTTATCCAATACCTGACCCGGTTCAGGCATTCTAAATTGAAAGATATTGCCATATTGATCACAGGCATAAAACAGACCATTTGGCCCTTCGGCCATTGAAACCCATGAGCCTTGATCATTTTCACTAGGGCTATACAGGTCCTCCAGTTCGAACCCGTCTGGAACACTAATCTGTATTTCATCTCTTACAATTTCTTCCACTGGCGCGGTGCTTTGAAAAGAAACAAGAATGATCAATAACCCTAGATAGAAGTGTAAATGCTTTTTCATATTCGATTTTTATTCTTATTCAATATTTGCAACATAATAAATTGAAGGTGAAGTCTTATCTCTTCTTGCGATTTTATAATTTCTATCTCTAAATCTTAAGAATCTCAACTAACCAAAAAACCCTTCCCAGTATCTCAACCGGTCTATTAACAGGCCTTTGTCAGAGTAGTTGCGAAATCATCATTCTTATTGGTTATAAATCTGACTTAGTCATGCTCATCGATTTTCCAGTTCATCGGTGAAATACGATAACAAAATTGGGTTTTTTGAACAGGCCTTCCACTTCTTGTTTTACCCGAGGGCCGCATGAAACGATTAGGCCCAATAAAAAGGCATGAAGCCATGTTGATTTTGTTTTTGGTTTTCTCACTCCTGTATCTCAGATTCCGAATCTCAAATTAAGTAAATCTTAATCACAATGCGGAGGATCACGAATTTGTGATCTTGAGCCAAATGCAACTGGATAACCAAACAAAGGTTGATTATGAGCAATATTCTCTCTTTTAGAGAAAAAGAAAGATCACTTTTGAAATTCTTTATCAAACCTATATTAAATGAAAGCATATCAATTGAATAAAGTTGGCCTTGAAGAACCTCTTCAATTAATCGAATTAGAAATACCACAACCGAAAGAGAACGAAGTATTAATCAAAACCAAATTCTTTTCTATTAATCCAGTTGATCTTAAAACAAGAATGGGCCTAGGAGTTTATGGGAGAATCAAAACGGAGTCTCCATTGATACTGGGATGGGATATCTCTGGAGAAGTTGTGGCCATTGGAAGTCAGGTGAATGACTTAAAAGTTGGAGATGAGGTTTTTGGTATGGTCAATTTTCCAGGCCACGGCAAGGTTTATGCTGAATATGTTTCAGCACCAGAAGATCATTTGGCCATAAAACCCGGCAATATCTCACATGAAGAAGCTGCAGCCTCAACTTTGGCAGCAATGACAGCCTATCAGGTTTTTGTCAAAAACCTGAACATAGGTGATAGTGTACTAATACATGCAGGTGCTGGAGGCGTTGGGCATTTTGCCATTCAAATGGCCAAGATTTTTGGAGCCCATGTCATAGCAACTGCCTCTTCTAAAAATGAGGATTTTGTTAAGTCATTGGGGGCTGACCAGGTGATAGACTACACGCAAACTGATTTTACCAAAGCATGCCACGATGTAGACTTCGTTCTTGACATGATGTCTGGTGATGTGTTAGTCCGTTCAATAGAAATCGTTAAAAATGGCGGAAAAATCGTATCCCTGCCATCGGGACTTTCAAATGAAATTAAGGAATCCGGAAAGCATAAAAATGTTCAAATTGACTTCCAGCTTGTTGAAAGTAGTGTGGCAGACATGGCTCAAATTGCCGCTTGGTTAACTTCCAAAAAAATCATTCCTCATGTTTCTCAAAATTTTGAGTTCAACGAAATTGAACTCGCTCACAGGCAAGTATACTCTGGAAAAACAAGAGGGAAAATAGTCGTAAGCGCCTAAAGAAGAATCACGCCAGAGGTCATATTTACTTCTTTGGAGATCAGATTCTATGGTTTTACGATCTAAAACTTTATCAAATCTTACTAACAGATGTCTTTTTTTATCATTAAGATTGAATCTAACTAAAAATTAGAAGGAGCCATGTACGAAGATTTATCTCTTGAAAATTTCATGAAGGGTTTGAAAAAAAGAAACCCGGGTGAAAAGGAATTTCATCAGGCTGTTTATGAAGTCGCACAGTAACTTATCCCCTTTATTCTTGAGAATCCCAAATACCAAACGGCAGGTATTTTGGAACGCATGACCGAGCCAGATCGCATCATTATTTTTAGGGTTGTTTGGGAAGATGATAACCGAAATGTTAGGGTCAATCGCGGTTATCGGGTGCAGTTCAACAACTCAATTGGCCCCTATAAAGGCGGCCTGCGCTTTCACCCTTCTGTCAATCTTAGTATCCTAAAGTTCCTTGGCTTTGAACAAACTTTTAAAAATAGTTTAACGACCTTACCTATGGGTGCAGGCAAAGGTGGTTCTGACTTTAATCCTAAAGGTAAATCTGAAACAGAGGTGATGCGCTTTTGTCAGGCTTTCATGACGGAATTATCCTTTCACATAGGCCCTGATACGGATGTTCCTGCTGGTGATATTGGTGTTGGTGCAAGGGAGATCAGCTTTATGTTTGGTCAATACAAACGCCTGATTCATAAATTTAACGGGGTGCTAACAGGCAAGGCTTTAGAATTTGGAGGCAGCCTGATTCGCACCGAGGCCACAGGCTACGGCAACGCCTATTTTATGGAAGAAATGCTGCAACATCATGGCGATACTATTAAAGGTAAAACATGTGTTGTCTCAGGATCGGGTAACGTAGCATTGTACTGTGCCGAAAAAATTACCCAGCTTGGTGGTAAAGTAGTCACCCTATCAGATTCAGGAGGTTTTATCTATGATAAGGATGGTGTCGATGCTGATAAATTAGCGTATGTTATCGACTTGAAAACCAGGAAACGAGGACGAATTTCAGAATACGCCAAACAGTACAAATGTGACTATCATCCTAACAAGAGACCATGGGAAGTAAAGTGTGACCTGGCCTTCCCTTGCGCTACCCAAAACGAGTTAGAGAAAGATGATGCCATTTCATTGGTGGCTAATGGCTGTAAAGCTGTATCAGAAGGGGCCAATATGCCGTCTACAGTGGAGGCCATTAATGTTTTGCAAGACGCAAAACTGCTCTTTGGTCCTGGAAAAGCGGCCAATGCTGGTGGAGTTGCAGTATCTGGCCTCGAAATGACTCAAAATAGCATCCGCCTGGCCTGGAGTAGAGAAGAGCTTGAGCATAGGTTGAAGGATATCATGAAGGGCATTCATTCAAAATGCGCCAAATATGGTGACGAAGACGGTTCCATGAATTACGTTAAAGGAGCGAATATCGCTGGCTTTATCAAAGTAGCGAATGCGATGCTGGCTTATGGAGTGATTTAAATAATTGGCTCTTCAATATCGAAATATTGAACTAACCTCCGACTATGACAACCAATAGCACGTTGTCAAATATCATGGGTTTCATATCTTCAATTTGATCTGAGATAAGTACGGTTTTAATAGCCTTTCACTGCGAAAGCTCTTGATCGATTTCACAGTGTTGTCCGAAGGGTCATAGAGCATCTCTACATAAAAGTTTTCCAATGCATAGAGATTATATTTCTTTAAGCCATTTGATTTAGAGCATAGGTATGTTCCATTAGTCCAGACAAGATTGGCCTGGTCTGTAGTATTGAGAATAGCAAAATCAAAAATATCCATACTAAGCTACTTGCAAATGCCTGTCAAAGAACCTAATTTACTAATGATAATGAAAGAAATATCTTAAAAAAATAATGACCAAGTATCCTTTGCCCAATCAGGTTATGGTAACTTGTTCACATCGTCATGAAAACCAAACTTGTAGAAGGTTAAGTCCTCTCCAATTGATCATGAAATAACAAATGAGAAAATATTGGTATCATATTGTTGAACCATCTAATAAAAATGACCTGAGTCACTATTTCGATGTTTCAATAATGGTCTTAATTGTACTCAGCGTATTCGATATAATTTTGGAATCTGAACAGCATTTGAACGATAAATATGGGCTTTATTTTGAATCTTTCGAGTATCTCTCGGTAAGCATTTTTACTGCCGAATATTTATTGAGGGTATGGACGAGCGTTGAAAATGTGAGATTCAAAAAAAGCTTCAGCGGAAGAATTCGATTCATGTTTACACCAATGGCCATCGTAGATTTGGTCGCCATATTACCCTTCTATTTGCCCTTTGTTGGTATTGATCTGAGGTTTTTAAGAATGTTTAGGTTGTTTAGGGTGATAAGAATACTTAAGCTGGCAAGATATTCCAAAGCTTTTGACTTAATCAAAAAAGTCTTCAAAGAGAAGAAAGAAGACCTATTGGTGACCCTCGGATTTATTATGATTGTGCTTGTTATCGTATCCTCATTAATGTATTACTTAGAAAAGGATGTTCAACCGGAACATTTTTCAAGCATCTCAAAGTCACTATGGTGGGGAATTGTAACCTTAACAACAGTCGGATATGGTGATGTTTATCCGATAACCCCGCTCGGCAAAATTATTGGAGGTATGATTTCCCTGTTAGGAATAGGTTTGGTAGCGCTTCCCTCAGGGATTTTAGCTTCCGGATACACTGAGCAAATTATGAAACGAAAAATTCAGGGAGAATCTGAAAATGAAGATTAGGGTTTGGTAAATGAACCGAAACTTGTTAGGGCTTTGATGCTTAGGCTTTATTGTTCACTAAGAATGTTACGATGATCACAGACCCGTGTTGAAAAACAAAGTCTATTTTTACCAAAAGCATTGACAATGGAAAGAGCAGCTCAATTAATACTACTCAAAAAGCAACTGGACAAAATTAATGATCCTGGTTTTGATCTTGAAGCATGGAAAGCTAACTCGGCGACACTGTTTTCAAGAATATTCGGAAAAGAGGATGAAAGGATTCAGGCGATTAATGACCTGAAAATTGACTACAGCAGTTGGGCGCTTCGCGATGCTTCTGCAAAATACAACCCCTTAGCTACATGCAAGATAAAGGCCCTGGGAATTATGGAGATGTCAATACAGGAACTTGAAATGGAAACTACTTCCCAAACAGATGTTTTAAACGAAATATTTTCTCAACATCTGACAGGCAAGCAACTCAAGGAAATCAGAGAAATATTAAGTTCAAAATCTACAGAACAAGAAAAAGAACAGCAATTGGCTAAAAAGTTACTGATTTTAAAAGCACCGGTACTCTCAGAACTACTGGCAGATGTTTTACTGAAAAATCTTAAATAATTGCCTTGTTGGGTCATAGCCTTTATCCGAAATTTTGCTTATAAATCTCAAGAAAATGGGCATGCCCCCCCCCCTCTTCCGAAAGTGCCCTGACAACCAAAATATTCTTACTCATAAACCATCAGGCTTCTCACTTTTACCCCTTCCCATAAAAAGTTATTGAGGTATTGCAAATCAACAATCGCCATCAGTCCTAAAATATCATGACCAGTTGTTTTGCAAAGTTTAGCAGCTGCTTCGAAAGTCCCGCCGGTTGCCAAAACATCATCAACTAAAAATATTTTTCCACGGCCGTAATGCATTTCCAAAGCATCCTGACCGTATTCAAGGTTGTAATTCATCTGAGCGACTTCAGGAGGTAGCTTTCCCTTTTTTCTTATTGGAATAAAACCCTTATCCATATGTACAGCCAAAGCCGCAGCAATGGCAAAACCTCTGGCTTCTACTCCTGCGAGGTAGTCTATCTGCTTCCATTCTTCATTACTGAATAGCAAAGCCATTTCTTGTATTAGCCTAGTAAAATGGTCACGCAACAATGGAGAGATGTCTCTAAAAATGATTTCAGGTTTTGGGAAATCTGGTACATCTACGATGTATTGTTTGAGTTCTGACAGCATGGTGATAAAAATTTTGAACTAAGTTAAAATTGATTGATCTAACAATAACTGACTTTTATCAGGATTAATCTCAAAGCCGCTTCGTTACCTCAGATCTCCATCGATACTATTCTACATCCATCCTTCAAATATTTCAATCCAGTAATCAATATTTCTTATTACATTTAAACGCAAGTTAATCAGTGAGTTATGCACCTCCGAATAAGTTTCATATTAATCTATTTGTGTTCCTGCATTTCCTTGTGCACAGGATATCCTGATCCGCAAAGGCACTTCTGGCAAACCGTGAAACCAATATTGGATTTGCATTGCAGTCGTCCATGCCACAATGCGGATGATAATAAAGGTGGACTCAATTTGATGGCGTTTGATTTTATTCAGGAAATTCAAAGAAGAGGTGAGATATGGGTCAAAGTTATTGAACATGTTCAGGACGGCTCTATGCCTCCAGATACCAAGCCAGCACTCACAAAGATGGAAAGTGACACGATCCTCCTATACATTAATAAATATATACGGAGCGCCCTCGAGAAGCCCGATCCCGGCCTCATCACTTCCACTCGATTGAGTAACCACGAATACGAATATGCTATTCAGGATTTGACTGGAATTACGATCAACGCGGACTCACTCCTACCCAGGGATGCCAGTGGAGGTGAAGGTTTTGACAATTTCGCCGCAAGCCATTTCGTAACACCGTTACTGATGGAAAGATACTTTGAAGTTGGAGAAACAGTTATTGAAGAACTTGGTTCCAATAAGGAACAATGGCGATCTATCGTGCCAGAAAATTCATTTTCCATTGTCCAAAGAATAAGACATTTGTGGTATAGTTGGATATATAACCGAAACCTGGATTATGAGGAAACAGTCGACAATGCCAGAGATCCGATCGTCAGGTTTACAACACAGGCTTATAGACGTTATCTAAAACCTGACGAACGTCAAAAGTTAGTTTCATTTTTTGAAGAAGTTTATCATGATTTACCAGAAGATGACTTTCGCTATGATGAGGCAATTCAGGAGGTTTTTAAAGTTGTACTTGTCTCTCATAATTTTCTTATACGAACCGAAGTCGATCCGCCATTAACAGACCCCTACCCTGTCAGTAGCTTTGAACTTGCGTCAAGGCTGTCATTTTTCCTTTGGTGTAGCATTCCCGATAATCAATTGCTTGAAGCGGCGTATAAGGAAGATTTACACAACCCTGAATTATACCGAGCACAGGTACAACGCATGCTAAAAGATCCCAAGGCCAGGCGCATGGCCGAAAGTTTTTCTGCACAATGGCTTGAAGTGGACAACTTGAACGATCCATCATTTGAGATTGATAAAAATTTGTTTCCGGAGTTTGATGAAGAACTGAAGTCGGCAATGCATGATGAAACAGTGGAGTACTTCTATTACACCTTGAGCGAGAGTCGAAACTTTCTTGAGCTATTAAATGGTCGGTATACGTTTCTGAACGAAAAACTCGCAAATCACTATGGAATTGAAGGCGTTAAAGGAAAGGAAATGAGACGGGTTGAATTGGAAACTCCTGAAAGAGGTGGCATCCTGGGAATGGCAAGCGTGCTTACAACCACTTCCCTACCGAACAGAACAAGCCCCGTTTTACGAGGGAAATGGGTGATGGAGAAAGTTTTGGCAACACCTCCCAAACCGCCACCACCAAATGTTCCCGACCTTGAAGCAACTAAACAGGTACATGATGAGCTGACTTTACGTGAAGCATTGGTTCTACATCGGGAAAATCCTGCATGTTATAGTTGCCATCAAGACATGGATGACTTGGGCTTTGCTTTGGAAAACTATGATGCCCTCGGCCGCTGGCGGACAACCTATACAAATTCTACCAAACCTATAGATGTCACAGGTTCATTGAAATCTGGTGAACAATTTGAAGGCGCAGTGCAATTGCGGGAAATTCTTATTGCTAAGCAGGACCAATTTGCCACGGCTATTTCTAAAAAAATGCTTGGTTTTGCACTGGGACGATCTATTGAATTTAAGGATACGAAGACCGTCGAGAGTCTTGCGAAAGTACTCATAGAAAACAACTTTGATCCTGTAATATTCATAGAAGAATTAACATTAAGTTATCCATTTCAATATAAAAAGTCAGATCCGGTAGTTATTGTTCAAATGGCCGGTACATGATGATGGAATAACTTATGAAGTAGTAGTAATTGAAAAATTGACAATAAATAACTCATATGAAATCCTGGCATATTAATCGTAGAAGAGTGCTCCGTGGAATTGGTGCTACTGTAGGACTACCATTCTTACAAGCGATGGTTCCCCCTGGAATGAAGATGGAAAAGTATTTGGAGAATAATCGCCCAAAACGATTGGCGGTCTTTTATTTTCCAAATGGCACCCGTCAGGATTATTGGTCGCCGGAGCAAGCCGGACGAAATTTTGAGATGTCTCCTACCCTTAAACCGCTTGAGGCTTACAGAAAAAAACTTCTGATATTAAATGAACTGAAAAATAATCTAGTTGACGTCAGCGGAACTGATGGACACTACACCAAGACAGCTCCATTTCTTACCTGTCAGTTGATCGAAAAAACCACAGGCGCAAATATCAATGTAAAAGGTACCTCTATGGATCAGGTATTAGCACAACACATTGGCAGGAAAACAAGATTTTCATCACTGGAATACGGAATGGATCCGGTAAGAGGAGGTGTCGATTCGAACGTCGGTTACACCCGTTTGTATGGCGCTGCCATCAGCTGGGAGAGCCCAACGAGACCAAAACCTAAAGAAATTAACCCCCGTTTTGCGTTTGACCGCATGTTCCGCAATTATATTCCTGGCCAAGTACTAAAGAAAGAAAACCCCTGGAAAAAAAGTGTAGTTGATCTGGTTCTTGAGGATGCCAGCAGTCTGAGTCGGCAATTGGGAGCGGCAGATCAAAATAAAATGGCTGAATACCTGGAATCCGTTAGAGCAGTTGAAAGACGGCTGGAAGCAAAGGAAGACCTGAGCAACTTTGAAGCCAATCTTACCCCGGACATTCGCAAGGAGCTAATTCAAATGAATGTTCGTCTCAACGATTTTGTGGATTTGAATTCCGAAGTGAACATTACTGGAAAAATTCGTCTGATGATGGACATCAATGCCCTTGCTTTGTGGAGCGATGCTACACGGGTGACTACTTTTATGTTTGGAAACTCGGTGAGCAATCGTAATTTTTCATTCCTGGATGGCGTTGAAGGAGGCCATCACAGTGTATCCCACCATCGTGGTCATCCACAGCGCATTGAAATGTATGGGAAGATCAACCAATGGCATTCCGAGCAGTTTGCATACTTCCTGGATCGTATCAGTAGTATGAAAGATGGTGGTGACCAGTCATTGTTTGATAACAGCACCGTCCTTTTCGGGTCAAGTATTCGAGATGGAGACAAGCACCGGGCCTCTAATCTGCCCATAGTATTAGCAGGAAATGGCGGTGGTATACTTGATACTGGTCAAAACTTATTTTACAAGAAAGACACACCATTGGCCAACCTCTACCTAACTTTGCTTAAGGCCATGGAAGTACCAATTGATAGTTTTGCCGACAGTACCGGAGAGCTACCTGGTATTCGTGTTTAAGGGTCTATTTTAGTTATAATTTCAACTCCCATTTTTGACTTTGACATCAATCAAAACAACAACTCTTTTTGCTTTTATAGCGGTATCTGTCATTTTAGTTGGTTTATTTCCATTTTTACCATTGCCTGAAGAATCCACCGGTTTTCTTGTTTTTCTTGGTCGTTTCCATCCACTCTTGCTACACTTTCCAATTGTATTAGTATTATTGGCTCTCATCGCTGAAGGATTAATCGTATATCAGGTGAAAACCCTAAAAACAGCAATTCCCAATCTCTCTTTTCTCATCAGTCCCCTACTCATCTCAGCTCTGGTCAGTGTGCTAATCACCGCTATCGGTGGATACTTTTTGTACCGCAGCGGGGAATACCAGGGAGACCTTGTTCGTACGCATCTTTGGGGAGGTGTTTTACTTGTGCTTACCCTGAATGGTGCAGCTTTTTTTTACTGGCACTCAAAGAACGGAGAAATAAAAAGAGAGCATCGGCTTTACCAGGCTTGTTTACTGGCCGCGAATGGATTAGTTATCTTTACCAGCCATATGGGTGGAAGTTTAACCCATGGAAAAGACTTCCTAACAGAACATATGCCTAGTTTTCAAACTTTAAAGCCGGCTCCAGTCGAACAAAAAAAGACGGAAGAGTTGCTGGTATTCCAGGATCTGATCCTTCCTATTTTCGAAGATAAATGCCAGAGTTGTCATAATGAGTACAAGCTTAAGGGTGGATTACAGATGACGTCGTTTGCCAGCTTACAAAAGGGTGGGAAAACTGAGAAACCGCTTTTTATTGCCAACAATCCTTCTGAAAGCGAATTATACCATCGGATCACACTTCTTGATGGTGATGATGATAAGATGCCACCCCAGGAAAAAGCACCCTTGAATGAAGATGAAATTTCCCTGATCAAATGGTGGATTACGTCCGGTGCCATAGAAGATATGATGCTTGGAACCGAACCTCCAGACTCAATTACAACCTTATTACAGGGTTTTCTGCCGAAACTGTATCAATCGGAACGCCTTAAGATGCGGCAGGGAGAGGAGCTTGAAGAATTGGCTAAAGAATTAGCGGAGTTTGGGAAAGACATTGGCCTGGTCATCGAACTCGATCCCGAATACCCTGGCTTTTTTGGCGTCTCCATGGAAATTCCACCTGCCACCATCAACAATCAGACTGTCAACAACCTCATGCCTTATGCTACACTATTCTCCAAATTCTCATTGCCCGGTGCTGAGATTGATGACGATGCACTCTTTGAAATTGGTAAAATGTCGAACCTAAGAGCGCTGTACCTTCCCAATACCTGCATCAAAGGCGAAGGGTTGATTTATCTAAAAAACCTCTCCCTATTGGAAAGTATCAATCTTTCTAACTCATGCCTTTCTAATGATGGTATTCTCAATTTAATTCAGTTACCGGAAATCAAGACTGTGTATGTCTGGGGTTCTAAAGCAGATACACTTATGCTTCAGG
Source organism: Bacteroidota bacterium (assembly GCA_027592755.1). Classification (GTDB taxonomy): domain Bacteria; phylum Bacteroidota; class Bacteroidia; order Cytophagales; family Cyclobacteriaceae; genus JAJCYL01. Next base: position 16,227 of record JAQCLE010000091.1, read on the forward strand.
CTCTTCGCAAAAACTTACCTGAAATGAAGATCCTGGAAGAAGAAGGGGCGTATTATTAGGAAGTGTATTCATCATGTAACACTAACACTATCTCAATAGGATGAAAATCACAATTTTTTTGTCCCATTTATTTTTCTCTTTCCCATTTCGTTAACTAATATGTGATTTTCAACGTAATAAAAAAGCGAAGTGTGATGTGTTTTTCACAATAAAACCTATTGCTATTATTTATTCTCTCCTTTGGCTTCAAGTAGTTTATCAACTTTCTCAGTCAATTTATCCACTTTGGCTTCCAATCCATCATTGTTATCCATTACCATTTCGTCGACGAATATCGCATTGACTATGGAAAAACCGAATATGCCACCGGTGAGCACCACAAACACAAAAAATAATCTGGCAAAACCTGGTGCCCAGGAACCTGGCTCTGTATTCTCTACGATAGCTCTTGGGATTTCATTCCACCCTTCCAACGTAAAAATTTGAAAAATTGAATAAAGGGAAATTAGAGGGTCTCCAAAAAATTCGGGGGAATCCGTCCTAAACAAGTAGCTGCTCAATACAGCCAATAATATATTAACCTGTTGTGTGAATTAGAAGATAGCATGTTTTATATTATTAATTGGTCTGTGAAGGATAAAATA
>JAQCLE010000092.1 GCA_027592755.1 Bacteroidota bacterium
TCAACTACTTTATCCTCAATAGACCAATAAATAATATCAAACATGCTATCTTTTAATTCACACAACAGGTATATATTAAAAAGTAAATATATACGATTAACCTCCGCCACCATTGGTGACTATTACCAACCAATAATGATACTCCAAGCAAAAAGGCAATTTCAAGGTTGAGAGCCGGGATTTTTACATCGAATTCACTCGAATATTATATATTAATCCGAATGAAACTATTCAATAGGAGATTGGACTGTACGGCAAATCAATACTATCTTTCGACTTAATTTATTTATGTGATCAGATGGGAAGAATGTTTTTTTTATATACTTCATTCATTACCTGTGCAAGTGCCGTATAGATGGCTGAAAAACCGCAAATAATCCCTTCGTAACCTGCAATTTGCTTAATGGTAACGCTATTGGTATAGTCTCCAAGGGCTAGCAAAAAGAAAAGCACAGTCAGGGATGCAAAAACGAATTGTAAAGCCCTATTTAGTTTGAGTGTCGCGATAAATAATACACCTGTGAAAAGCCCCCACATTACCAGGTAAGCTACCATAGCGGAATTCTCAGGTGCTTCAATCAACCCCATTTTAGGCATAATAATTAAGGCCACAAGTGAAAGCCAGAAAAATCCATAGGAAGTAAAAGCGGTTGTTCCAAATGTGTTACCCTTTTTCCACTCCATTATTCCGGCAATGACCTGGGCAAGGCCTCCATAAAAAATACCCATTCCCAGAATCATTGAACCCAATTCAAAAATGCCGGCGTTGTGCAAATTCAGAAGTACAGTTGTCATTCCAAATCCCATCAGACCAAGAGGCGCAGGATTGGCCGAATTGTCATCTTGAATAGTGATTGGAATATCACTTTGCAATTGCTTGATTATTGTATTCATCGTATTGTGTATTTTGGCAGGAATATCGGCCATAACAATCAACAAATAAAGGATATAGATCAAGATACTCCATGATTCAAGCCACATCTCATAAGGGTCATGGGTAAGTTTTTTTAACTTGTTTTTCAAAACCAAACATCATGCGAATAACGACTTTTAGCTTTCTTATTTACCTTCTATTAATTGCCTGCCAAAAAATCGGCGATAAAGAAAAAGCCCAGCGGCCCAATGTGCTTTTCATCCTCGTGGATGATCTAGGCTTCATGGACTTGAGCTGTACTGGTAGTCAATATTATGAAACCCCAAATATTGATCAAATAGCGAAACAGGGTATGATCTTTACGCAGGGATATGCTGCCAGTCGCGTTTGTAGTCCTTCCAGGGCCAGTATTATGACCGGTAAGTTTACCGCAAGGCATGGTATTACTGATTGGATTGGTGCTAAGTCAGGATCAGACTGGCGTGACCATAACAGGCAGGATCAATTACTACCGGCAAATTATGTTCACGGCATGCCGAAAGAAGATATCACCCTGGCCGAGACATTGAAAGCCTCTGGCTATGTTACCTTTTTTGCCGGAAAATGGCATTTGGGTAATGAAGGTTCTTATCCTGAAGATCATGGCTTTGATGTAAACAAAGGTGGTTGGGAAGTTGGAAGTCCCAATGGTGGCTATTTTTCACCCTGGGTAAACCCTTCTCTTGAAAATACTAGTGATGGGGAAAACCTTTCCATGAGACTCGCTAAAGAGACCGTTAACTTTATCAAAGCAAATCAAGATTCAAGTTTTTTCGCCTTTCTGTCATTTTATGCAGTTCATGGTCCCATTCAAACCACTTCAGAGAAGTGGAACAAATACCGGAAAAAGGCTGAAGAAAGTGGCATCGCTGAAAATGGGTACAAAATGGAGCGTGTTCTTCCCATAAGACAAGTCCAGGACAATCCAATTTATGCCGGTCTTGTAGAGAGTATGGATGATGCGGTAGGAGTAGTTTTGAATTCACTCAAAGAGTTAGGATTAGAAGAAAATACAATTGTAATCTTTACTTCCGACAATGGTGGTGTCGCTTCTGGTGACTCATTTTCAACTTCAAATCTACCCCTCAGAGGTGGTAAGGGGTATCAGTGGGAAGGGGGTATTCGTGAACCCTATTTTATTAAAGTTCCCTGGCTGAAATCTGGTGGATCCACATCCAGTGCTCCAGTAATTGGAACTGACTTCTACCCTACCATTCTTGATTTGGTCAAAATTGACCCGCTGCCGAATCAACACATTGACGGTGTAAGTTTAATGCCGCTTCTCGAGGGAAAGACTATTGCGGAAAGGCCCTTGTTTTGGCACTATCCCCATTACGGCAACCAGGGCGGTAATCCGTCATCCATTATTCGAGAAAACGAATGGAAACTTATTCACTATTGGGAATATGGAACTGATGAACTGTACAATCTGGAAACTGATCCCGGGGAGCAACAGGACGTAGCTGAAAGCAATCCTCAAATTGTCAATCGATTAAGTAACAAGCTTAATTCATGGCTTGATGAAATAAAGGCAGAACTCCCGGCTCCTGATCCTGAATTTAACATCAGATTAGCGCAACAACGGCACCAACAGATAGTGGAGGAATTGTGGCCTGATTTGGAAAAAAGCCGAATGGAGTTTCTATCCAAAGACTTTGAGCCCAATGAGGACTGGTGGGGAAGTAAAATTACAGAAGACTAGATGAGATGGAGTACATAACTTTAGCAAGGGTAGTACATATATTAGCGGTGGTCTTATGGATTGGAGGAGTAGGCATGGTTACAACCGTGATTATCCCAGCGATTAAGAAAATAAAATCCAAGGAGGAACAAATTGGAACCTTTGAAAAAATAGAGGCAAGATTTGCCATACAAGCTAAAATCACCACTCTGTTAACCGGTTTAACAGGTTTCTATATGCTTTACCACCTAAATGCCTGGGAAAGGTATTTCGACTATAGGTTTTGGTGAGTGCACGCAATGACTTTGGTGTGGATAATTTTTTCACTTGTTCTCTATGTGCTAGAACCATTGGTACTACATAGATTATTTAAAACAAGTGCAACAGCAAACCCTGGAAAAACCTTTGATTTTATACATAGAGCTCACTGGGTTCTATTGATATTGAGTTTAATCACAACAGCTGGTGCCGTTGCAGGTAGCCATGGTTGGTTTTTTATTGATTAGAATTGGAAATAGAACTAATTCATGAACGCTGTCCTCAAACTCTCAATTCAACTTTGCTTAATTCAATATTTTTTCACCATCATTTTCTTTTACAAATCTTCTTTCGGCATTGCTTCAAGGACTCGTTGGGGTGTAAATGGCATTTGATACAACCGAGCCCCGCAGGCGTTATAAATAGCATTGCCAACCATCGCACCTACACATATAATTGATGGTTCCCCTCCACCTAAAGGCGGGGAGTCCATGTCATCGATAAATACTGTCTCAATCTGAGGTGTCACAGAGAAACGTGTAATCTCATAGTTGCTGAAATTGAGAGTTTCTACCGTACCACCACGGAACTTCACATCTTCAGATAAAGCATATCCAAGCCCCATGGTTACACCGCCTTCTATTTGCAGCATTGCTCCTTCAGGGTTGACCACCTGGCCCATATCCTGTGAGCAAACAACACGCTTTACGATTACCTCCCCTGTCAGTTTGTTTACTTCTACCTCAGCCATCATGGCCACGTAGACGTTAACGTCCTCGCCCAAAGCTACTCCCCAGCCTGATCCGTTAGGTAGTGATTTATTGGGTTTCCATCCAAATTTATCTGCGACGGCTTCAAGCGGTCTTCTCACCCTGATATTCGTAAGATTCTTCAATCTGAATTCCACCGGATCAATATTCGCCATCGTCGCCATGATATCGATGTGCGTTTCCCTGGCAAAAGTATTGGTACTGTTACTTGGTGCCCGCCAGGCTCCGGTTTCCAGTGGATGTACTCCTTCTTTAGTAGAAGTTGCACAACGGTAATTTGGAATATCGTAAAAGAGTTTGGCTCCACGATCTCCACCATATAAAATATTATAATCCCAGAATGTAATCTTTCCTGAACCTGTCAACCCGGATTGAATTTTTACGACCGAGGCTGGTCGAAACTTGTCCAACAGAAACTCCTCCTGGCGGGACCACATCAATTGTACGGGCTTGCCGCTAAGTTTGGCGATTTTCGCTGCTTCAACTGCCTGTTGGTTATAGATCTTTCCTCCAAATCCTCCACCTACGAAATTTTGTTTAATATGAACTTTTTCAAGCGGTATTCCCAAAGCATCCGATACGGCTTTCCGTGTACCGAAAGGAGTCTGGGTTGAAGCCCACATTGTAAGTTTTCCATCTTTGTACTGTGCCGTAGCGGTATGCGTTTCAATAGAAGCATGTGCCTTATACCCATCATAATACTCTTTTTCTACAAAAATTCTTGATGCCTTTTTGCCATCATCAAGACTGCCTCCACTTTCAAATTCATTCGTTTTAGGTTTGCTGTTTTTAAAGTGTACAAAAACTGTTTCATCATTCACTTTAGCTTCAGGTATTTCCCATTTAGCTTCTACGCTAACAATAGCTTGTTCGGCTACGTCAGGCGACTCATGCAAAACGGCAAAGAGATCTCCATCCTGAACAATTTCGATCCCTTCAATTCTACTGAGCGAAGAAGTGTCAATGCTGATCAGTTTCGCATTATAAGCAGTGGACCTCTTGATGCGGGCATGTAACATGCCAGGTAACAATATATCCCCGGCATACTTCGCACTTCCTGTTACCTTCATCTTGGCATCCTGCCTCAATATTGGCTTTCCAATAATCTTGAATTCAGACGCTTTCTTCAGTTTAGATTCGGTAACAGAGCGAACTATCTTTTCTCCTTTTGTAAGATCAGTGTAACTTATCTTCAGCTTCCTCTTTCTTGCATCATATATTATTCCATTCTCTGCCTTTAATTGCGTCTTGCGGACTCCAAGTTTTTCGGCGGCCAATTCAATTAACACCTCTCGTGCCTCAGAGGCCGCTTCTCTTAAGAGAGGATCAAAGAACGGTGTTGTCAACGATCCCCATGTTCCGGCATCATAAGGGCATAATTCAGTATCACCCATCACCATGTCAATACGCTCAATAGAAACATCTAATTCCTCCGAAAGTACTTGTGCAAGTGATGTGTAAACACCCTGGCCCATTTCTATCTTCCCGGTAAAACAGTCGACACGACCATTCTCCTTAATTCTAATGTAGGCATTAAAATCCTCCAGAACCGATTTTCGTGTTCTGCCTTCTAATGGATTTCCAACAGAAAAAACTACAATTATTCCACATCCTAACTTTTTCAGAAAGTCCCGGCGATCTTCACTCACAGGTTTATCAATTTCTTTTATTAAAGCTTTCATTGCGAATTCATTTAATTGTTTCCATTCATTTTCTCCGATGCTTCCCTAATGGCTGCCATTATTCTGCCATATGACCCACACCTGCAAAGGTTCTTATTCATGCCGGTTTTTATTTCTTCCAATGAAGGTTTGGGGTTATCTTTTAAAAGACCGTACGCTTCCAGAATCATACCAGGTGTGCAGAACCCACATTGCATGGCATCATTGGCAACAAAACTCTCCTGAATGGGGTGAAGATTTCCATTTTGGACGAGACCCTCAATGGTCGTGATTTCAGCGTTTGCAATATCTTCCATGTAGATGTGGCATGACCTGACGGGTTTATTGTTCACGAGAACTGTACATGCACCACAATCACCCCTCCCACATCCATACTTTGTGCCCGTTAGGCCAAGCACATACCGTATTACCCAGAGTAGATTATCACCCCCATCTACATTGAGTTCAACAGGCTCATTATTTAGTTTGAATTGAATGACTTCTTTCATGATTTCTTACAATTTTTTGAAAATATTCAAGGATTGCATTGACCTAATGAGTTAACACTTAACTGGAAGAATTTCAATGACATACATCAGCGATTGGGATTGGATTAATCACTGATCCTTCACAACTCCACTATGAATGGTTAAGCCATTCCATGGATTATATTCTGGATTGAGGTGATCCTGGAATGGTGATAAGGAGTTACGAAGTAGTTGTAATTCCGCTTGTAATCCGTTGATCTTTTAAATTATTAAAAGCGCTTAGCTATCGATTAAGGGTTGTTATAAGTTAATCTGAGTTTGAGACAAAGCGATATTCTCCACTCTTTACGGAAAAGACCGCATAACCTTCATCCAATCTCTGAAAATCAATTCCAGTCGATTTCGAAGCCAACACTTCTCCTTCTGATACGTCTGCTTCATTCTCAGCAGGAATGTAAACAGTAGCTGTACAGCCTACAGGCACCTTTACATTCATTGTGAATTCATCTCCCTCCTTTCTCCAATGAATGCCTGCTTCCCCATAAATTGTGTTATTATAGTACTTCGTGAAAGTAACTTCGTCAACTGGCTGGGGCCTGAAAATTATGTGTCGATATCCCGGTTGTTCAGGATCTGCAGACATACCAGCCAGCTTGCGATAGAACCATACCAATCCTCCACCAAACATCGGGTGATTGTGGGATCCACCGTCATCCCATGCCTCTCGGGTTGTGGTGGTTCCCTGTTCAAGCCAATAACCATAACCGGGTTGTGTTCTTTTGTTGATGGCTTCAAATGCCAGATCATGAAGACCATTTTCAGACAATATTTCAAAAAAGAACTGGGTTCCAAAAATACCTGTATCAAGGTGCCCATCATTGTTTTCAATATCAGATTTTAAAGCAGTAATCACCTTTGGATATTGATCAGGTTGAACGCCAATCTTCAATGCAAAAATATTCCCTCCAAACGGACCATAGCTACCTTTGTCTACATCATAAAACCGATTTTGAAACGCTCTTTTAGTAACTTCGGCTAATTCCAACTTCTTTATTATCAATACCAGCTCGAACCTCGACATCCGGTCGATATCACCTTTTACCTGGTCCACGTTTATCCAGGGCTCCTACCCTGTTCATCCGCTGGTGAATGTCGGTTTGTCCAACATCCTTTTCCCTTCCGATGGTTCGCTGTTTATCAACCCTTATGTTACCTGGTCGGTAAAGCAAAACCTCGACCTTGATTTGATTGGCCAGCTCTTCTTTGGCGATAACCTGAGTGGCGAGTATGATGCACTGTCCAAGCTGGTTTATTTGAGGGTGAAGTGGAGTTATTGAGGGGAACAAGTCAAATAGTGTTATTCACAACGGTTTTAGATTATTTATTGGGAAAATTGCTTATAATATGGTAAAATGACGAAAAAAGTAGTCGCAAAGCTCCAGCCTGGCGACCAAACGCCATCATAAGCTATAAAGTCACCCAAAGGTATAGGTTAGATGAGTGATGATATATTTAGAGTATAGCGAACCTTCTATATATCCTTTCTGGCGGGCAATTTGTATCTTAGTAATATGAACAAGTCTAAAGTAATAGAAACCCTCGATCAACTTCCGGAAGAGTTTTCGACCGAGGAACTCATTGACAAGCTCATCTTCATAGAGAAAGTAGAACAAGGTATAAATGATGTTGAAGAGGGTAAAGTCATTTCCATGGACGAAGCCAAAGAACGGTTGAGTAAAAAATGGCAGAAATACTCTTCTCGGATTCCGCATGGGATGACATTGATTCTATCACCGACTACATTGCCCTCGATTCAGTTCGTTATAACAAATAATTCTCAACAAAACTTTTCGAAAGAATTGAACAACTCCAATCATTTCCTCAATCGGGGCCAGTAGTGCCTGGATTTCAAAATGAGAATATTCGCGAACTTATCTTTGGTAGGTACAGAGTAGTCTATCGTATTTATGAACCGACCAAGGTTGTAATTGTCAGAATAATTCATGGAGCTAAACTGATGAAATGGTAAACTGATGAAAACAAATAATTAACATATGGTAATTTAAGGCCACGCTTTAATGTCCGATGCTTCGGAATGCAGCAATAGAAAATCACTCATAAGTCTGCATGCATGTTGGTGAAGAACACCAACATGGGCTATTGGAAAAAAATTATAAGTATCAACTTGCGTAAGCCGTAGAAATCGCTAAGCTTCAGCTTGGCGGCCAAATACTAACATGGGTTGGTGGTGAGATAATTAGGACATCCTATTCAAGTCCTTCGGCAATCAATTAACCTCTTGAACAGCCTCTGCTATTCTCTCCAGGGCCTTGCCAATATTTTCTATTGAATTGGCATAAGACAATCTTAAATACCCCGTTCCATATTGCCCGAAAGAGGAGCCACTTAAAACTGCTACTCCATATTTATTCAACAATAGATCAGCAAAATCCAGAGGTGAAATTTTCAATTTGGTTACATTAGGAAATGCGTAAAAAGCACCTTCTGGTTTTACACAGCTAATTCCCTCAATAGCATTGAGACCATTCACGATAACCTCCCTCCTTTCCTTGAAAGCTGCTAACATTTGATCAATTGGCGCTTGATCGCCTTCCAAAGCCTCAATACCTCCATACTGGGTGAAATTTGGAGCGCAGGAATTGCTATTGACCTGAAGTAATTCTATTTTTTCTGCCAACGTCTTATTCATCACACCATAGCCTAGTCTCCAACCAGTCATGGCGTATGTTTTGGAGAATCCATCAAGGATAACTGTTCGCTCCATCATGTCACCAATTGAGGTAATACTGTGAAAAGAATGATCATAAATCAACCTCCTGTAAATTTCATCTGACAATACCATAATATCTTTCTCCATGGCGACATTAGCAACAGTTTTCAAATCACTCCGAGACAAAATTCCCCCGGTAGGATTTTGAGGTGAATTGAGTATAATCAGTCGTGTTTTGTCAGTTACGAGTGACACAAACTCCTCCGCATCGAAACTAAAATTTCTTTCCTCTCTTAATGGATATGGAACAGGCTTTCCTTTTACGAAATTTATCAGTGATTCATAGATGGGAAATCCGGGATTGGGATACATCACTTCATCCCCTTCATTCACTGTTGCCAGTATGGTGAAAAACATAATCGGTTTAGCCCCGGGTGTGATCACCACCTGTTCAGGCTGTATATCAATTCCTCTTGTTCTTGAAGTCTCCCTGGCCACAGCCATTTTTAGCTCCTGCACACCAGAAGTAGGACAGTAGCCCGTTTTGCCTTCATTAAGTGCTCTGATAGCCGCTTCCTTAATATTTCCGGGAGTATCAAAATCAGGTTGGCCTATTTCCAGATGAATGATATCCCGGCCTTTTGATTCGAGGTGTTTTGCCTTGGCGAGAACAGCAAAGGCGCTTTCAGTTCCAAGTCTCTTGACCCTTTCAGCTATCTGCATTTTTTCTATTTATCTCAGTTGACGTGATATTGGTAAAAATCAATTAAAAATGCTTAAAAAAACAAGAATAGTAGGCAGACGGAGAGATTTTTCAGAAATAGACCGCTTCCCCCAGTTATCACCTATCCTTTGTTGGTGTTCACCAACAAATAATTAACATACAGTAAATAAAGACCACGATTATTTTGAGATGGTAGAATGTTCCTTTGAACGATAGCTCTTAAGCACGAGGTGCATTTTGGTCAAGAACACCAAAATGGGCAATTTGGAAAACATTGGAAGTCGCTAAGTTCCTGCCTGGCGACCAAACGACACACTTACCAACCAAAGAGCACTACCTCCTCTTATGCTGTTCGTTTAAAATAACGCCCCAGCAGATTCAGTTACAAGCTAAATTTAATGGTTGCGACTGCTACACTTCTACTTTTCAACCACTACATTTAGCCACATATTACCCCCCAATAGAAACAGCAAACATTAGTCAAAACAATAAATGAAGGAAATCAAGAACATAATTTGTAAGAATATTCCTATATGTAAATATTTGAATGCGTTAACCTTATTAATTGGGATAACCTGGAATGTAAAAGCACAAAATGAGTCAAACATTCCAATACCCACCCAAGTCCAAATTCAGTGGCAAAATGCTCAGCTGGCTGCCTTGGTTTCCATCGACCTGCATGTATTCGACGGTAAGTTCTATGTACAAAATGAAGCACGAATAACTCCAGTTGAAGATTACAACATCTTCAATCCACAAAAATACGACACGGATCAGTGGATCAAATCAATAAAAGACAGTGGATTTAGAATAGCGATCCTTACAGTGAGCCACGAAACGGGATTCTTTTTCCACCAAAGTAATGCCACTCCCTATTCAATGAAAGCCTTAAAATGGCAAGATGGGAAAGGAGATATTTTGCGTGATTTTAAGACTTCATGTGAAAAATACGGAATACTACCCGGCGTATATATCGGAACTCGTTGGAATGCCTTTTATGGTATTCATGATTTCAAAGTGAATGGTAGCAACACTTTTGCTGAAAACCGGCAAAAGCACTACAACACAATGATTGAAAATATAACAAAGGAAATATTTAGTAACTATGGCGACTGGGCAATTGTTTGGTTTGATGGCGGCGCACATGGACCCGATCAAGGTGGTCCGGATGTACTTTCTGTTTTTGAAAAATACCAGCCCAACTGTTTGTTCTACCACAATCTACAGCGTGCCGATATGCGTTGGGGTGGTAGCGAGAGTGGAACAGTCCCTTATCCTTGTTGGGGAACATTTCCATATGTTTCCACGGGAGCAGGAGAAACCGCTAAAAAGGAGATTTCTGAAAATAACTTCCAGCTATTGAAAACTGGTGATCCAATTGGTAAATATTACATGCCTGCCTTGAGCGATGCCCCTTTACGCGGCAATGGTGGTCACGACTGGTTTTGGGAACCCAATAGAGAGCACCTGATTTTCCCCTTAGATAAATTGGTCGAAATGTACTACAACTCAGTAGGACACAATACCAGCCTTATTTTGGGTGTTACACCCGGGCCTGACGGACTATTGCCCGAACCTGATGTAAAACGTCTGAAAGAATTTGGAGATGAAATAAAGCGAAGGTTTTCAAATCCAATTGCCTCAACTTCAGGAGCTGGAAAAAAGATCATCCTAAAACTGTCTCAAATACAGAAAGTCAATCAGGTAGTTCTAATGGAAGATATTTCCAAAGGAGAACGCGTACGAGAATTTGTACTGGAAGGAAAAACAAAAAAGGGCTGGCAACTTATTTTCAAAGGATCTTGCATTGGGCATAAATTTATACATCGTTTTGAAGCATTGGAGTTTTCAGCAGTTCGACTAAATGTGACTGAATCGAAAGGAGAACCAGATATTCTGAATTTTTCGGCCTTTTGATTCTACTACTGGAAAGTTACTCCCATGGTCGATATGCTCCAGCTTACCGACCAATCACTAACATGGTTAGTGCATTTTTTCCTTTACCTATCCTTTGTTGGTGTTCTTCACCAACAAATAATTAACATACAGCAAATTAAGGTTGAATTTGATAAGAAGTGCTTCGGAACGCAGCAAAAAATGGTTCTTATGTGAAGCATGTTGGTGAAGAACACCAACATGGGTTAGGGACTAATGCCCGAACCTGATATAAAACGTCTGAAAGAATTTGGAGATGAAATAAAGCGAAGGTTTTCAAATCCAATTGCCTCAACTTCAGGAGCTGGAAAAAAGATTATCCTAAAACTGTCTCAAATACAGAAAGTCTGCTTGGTAGAATAGAGACAAACACTTCTACAGGAATTAGCTCACCGGTATGCTTATCAGTGATGTGTAATTTTGATCCTGCAAAGTCAATAAAGACTTCCTTTCCTGCTTCATGTTCCAGTTTCATCGAGCCCTTGACCTTGGCATATTTACGCCTGTAATGCTCCATGAATTGGGTATAGCTGTAGGGCGTTTTCACTTGCTGCCTGTACTCGTTGTAATGGTACAAAAAGGTGAAGCCCGGATGGTTACGTGATTGGTTGATTTGTTCAAAATAGCTCATTAACTCGTTGAATCGATCATTATTGATTGTTGTGTGAGAAGGAAACAGATCGGTCAGGGAGGCATTGGAGAAACCGGACAACTCTTCAATACTATAGTCGCAGCCATTGAATAGCTTCATACAGGAATTAACCGTGTTACGGGAAATACCAAGGGTCTCGGCAATCTTGCGGTTGCTAAGTCCGTCTAATTGCAGGGTAAGTATTTGTTTTATATCCATAAAATCAAGTGTGTTGGCCATATCGTTTTTCAATGCGATATAGCCGGTTTGAACTTGATCTTTCAAAGTGGCATGCCAAAGGCATCCTTCGGAGCAAAATGAACCCACATGAGTGGCACAAAACGAACCGTTTTCACCGCGTTACCTAAAATATTAGTGGCACAGTTTGAACCGAAATCACTGGCACTATTACTCCGAAATCACTGGCACAATTCGAACCGAATTAGCCATGTACACAAGATAACTAAAATACCGTTATGTATTATAATAATACCCATTAAAACTCAGCAACACTGCAACGGTCTCAATCCCTGATGTTAATTTGCCTTTGCCCTCTGTAACTATTTAAATCTACTTAATACTTATTATTTACTCGGGACAAGTCTAAAGGAAGAATACCAACAAAGGCAGGGAGATATAGCGTGACATTAAACCCCAGCAATCAATCGCCATACCTGCGCTACGAGAAACGTAACCACAAATCCCATAATAACCGGCAGGATGCTTGCCACAGAGGTCCATTTCCAGCTCTTGGTTTCCTGGTAAATGGTATAAATCGTTGTGCTACAGGGATTGTGCAATAAACTAAACAACATCAAATTGATCCCGGTTAGTACCGTCCAGCCACCTGCTTTCAGAATTTCGGCCGTTTCTGAGGATGAATCAAGCTCAAACATCACCCCCTCACCTGCACCAACTCCGGTTATTGCCAGATTCGAAACGGTAAGCATTAAAATGGTGGGAATTACAATTTCGTTCGCAGGTATAGCTACAATGTAGGCCAACAGTATCACCCCGTTTAAACCCAGAAGCACTCCAAAGCCATCAAAAGAGGATATTGCCAGGTTGGCGATGCTTACATCGCCAACATCAATATTGGAGATCAGCCAGATAATTGCTCCAGCCGGGGCAGCAAACACTATGGCCCGCCATAAAACGATTAAGGTCCGGTCGATGATGGAAGTATAGATCGTTTTCCAAAACCTAGGAGGGCGATAAGGAGGTAATTCCAGTGTGAAGGTTGACACTTCGCCTTTCAACATGGTTTTTGAAAGTACCCATGAGGAAAAAAAAGTGAAAAACACACCAAGCATGGCTATCGTAATCACCGAAAGTGAGGCTGTAAGATTAGCCAGCCCCGATGGTACAAGAGCACCAATAAATATCGTCGCAATTAAAATTTGTGTTGGCCACCTGCCATTACACAAAGAAAAATTATTGGTGATAATGGCAATTAACCTTTCGCGAGGGCTATCGATAATTCTCGTTGCAACAACTCCAGCTGCATTACACCCCCACCCCATACTCATGGTCAGGGCTTGCTTCCCATGAGCTCCCGCTCGTTTGAATAAAGAATCTAAATTAAAGGCAACACGAGGTAAATACCCGAAGTCTTCCAACAAGGTGAACAATGGAAAGAAAATGGCCATTGGAGGTAACATGACGGCAATTACCCATGCCACGGCCATGTAGACCCCATCAATCAATAAGCCATCGATCCACCAATAAATGCCCAGGTTTGATGATATATCCTTCAAGAAAGGATAGACAATATCAAGCAGTAACACAGCCAATGCTCCGGATGGATAATTTGCACCCTGAATCGTGATCCATAGTATCACTGCAAGTACCAGGATCATAATTGGAAATCCGAAAGTTCCACTGGTCAGAATCTTATCCAGGGCACGATCAAAACTGTAGCTTATTTTTCTGTCAGGCTTTTGTTCAACACGTTCAGTAATCGTTGCAGCATCGGCGTAAATCCCTTCAGTCAACCGATCATGAAAATCGTCTCCTACCTGCCACCTGAGCTCCGAAGCCAGATCAATGATTTCCGATGCCTTGTCCTTAATTTCTACCATTGGTCAGGCTATTAAAAATTCATTGTTCTGCAAAGCGGTTACCACTCGTTCATCACCATCCAGCAACCTCATGGCAATCCATCTCGAATTTGGCATCTCCGGGTATATTTTACTGATTTTTGAACTCAGTTGCTCTACGGCTTTGTTTACAGGTCCAGCCAGATTCTTAATCTTATGTGGTTTACAGACTATTTCATTCGAAGCCACTTTATAGATTGTCTCGATTAGCTGTGGTATACCTTCCAAACTTCTGGCACTGGTTGGAACAACAGGAATTCCAAGATCCTTGGCCAAGGTTCGTTCATCAACTATAATGTCATGCCTCCTTGCTTCATCCATGAGATTGAGGCACAATACAGCTTTGTTCGTAATTTCAAGTACCTGCAACACCAGGTTAAGATTTCTTTCCAACCTGGAAGCATCAACAACAATAATCGTTACATCCGGTCGTCCAAAGAGGATGAAATTTCTTGCGATTTCCTCATCCTGCGAAGTGGATAAAAGCGAATATGTTCCCGGTAAATCCACCAGCTTAAATCTTTTCTCATTGTATGAAAAGCCTCCTTCTGCCCTGGTTACAGTTTTTCCCGGCCAATTCCCGGTGTGCTGCCTGAGTCCGGTTAACGCATTAAAAACCGTGCTTTTACCGGTATTGGGGTTTCCAGCCAGGGTTACTACATAATCAGTATCTTCCACATTCACCCCTAACTTTTTTAATTGGGCAATATTGTGAAAGGCACAATCATCACATGAACTTGCTATTTGATCACTCATTTACTTTCTTAATTAGAATTAAATCGGCCTGATCTCCTCTGAGGGCGATGATCGTATTCCTGATGGAGTATGCTTTTGGCTCCTTGGATGGACTCGCAAATTCAGTTTCAATCGAACTACCTGCTATAAAACCAAGATCCAACAGTCTCCTTCTACTTGCCCCGCGACATTCCGAGGAAATTCCAAGTATTATTGCTTTCTCTCCGGGATCCAGTGAAGACAATCTTACCACGTCCTCTTCATATTTTTCCTGCGCTGTTAATTCCTTAACGCTAATGTTGCTCGCCACGATGGGTGAAAACCTGTACTCCTCTCCTTCCGAAAAGAATTTTACTTCATGATTGTCTGAGGCAATTATTTTAACCTGGGATCCTATATGAAGTTTCTCGGCCACAATTTGTTGGTAAATCACTTCAGGTTCATCTTCGAGGTGAACAATTCGGGCGACGGTATTCTCAGAGAGGCTTGAAAGGGATTTCCAATGCGTTTCAATAATCTCCCCAGCTTCAGTTGGAATTGGGTCACCATGTGGATCAAACCTTGGATTTCCTAGATCATGATACAATTGCTCCGCCTGTTCTTCTGTTAAGGTGTGTTCTTTTTGTTCGGCCCGGTCATGCCATTCTGATTTATCGAAACCCGTTCGTTCGGATAAGTATTTTTCCCACAACCGATGAACCCTGATAATCTTTAAAGCATAATCTCTACCGGAAGAAGTTAACTGCAATATGTCTTGATCCAACTTAAGTAGATCATGTGAAGACATGTCTTCTACTAGCCTCACTATTTTTCTATCCGATAATTTTAACGCACCTGCCATCGCATTCAGACTTGCAGTTCGACCACTGTATTCTACATGATAGAGTTGCTTAAGGATGTCTTCTACTAATGCCTTTTTTGATTGCTTAATATTCTGTAGCAGGAAGGGCGACTTAATGATTTTCCATAGGAGCACACCCACAAATACGAGGATAAAAAATACAATTAAAGCGATTCCTGGATCTGGTGTCATGCGACTTTTCTAATCATTAAATGTTGTGTGATTTGATGCGATAGAAAGACAGGAGTCTCATTGCTAAAAGATATTTGCATTGATCCATCAAAAACAACTTTATCAATAACCTTCAATTTCATTCCTAATTTAATTTTCATTTTGTCCAGGTATTGAAGTAAGTGAGGATCATCATTTGCAACCATGACAAATAATCCAATATCATCTACCGACATTTCTGACAAAGCTACTGTTGGACCAGTTTCAAATTTACCCTCCTTATCAGGGATTGGATCACCATGAGGATCGGCTTTGGGGTAACCAAGAAATTCATCCAATCTTTCAGTTAAAATTGAGGAACGGATATGTTCCAATTGTTCAGCAATCTCATGAACTTCATCCCAATTAAATTTCAACTTCTCCACCAAAAAAACTTCCCACAATCGATGCTTGCGAATCACTTCCAATGCAACCTTTTTTCCCTGTTCAGAAATGTTGACTCCCTGGTACTTTTGGTAATCAACAACCTCCTTGTTCGCCAACTTTCTAATCATGTCAGTGACAGAAGCTGGCTTGGTGTGAAGCTGATCAGCTATGGCGTTTGTTGATACGCCAACCTCTCCGGCCTGGGATAAATGGTATATCGTTTTGATATAATTCTCTTCAGCAAAGCTAAAATTCATATCAATTAATATTTTGGGCAAATGTAAGTAATTTAGATAAATCTAAAAATATTTTTAAGTAAATACTTATTCTTTAGTTTTAAAAATTGTAACAACTTGATTATTTGATACTTAACACTTTTAATTTTTATTTTTAGACAAGCCTAATAATAGGCAAATCAGGCTATAATCAATCGATTTTCGTCGGAATTCTTTGATTGCACTCATTTGTTGAAAATATTCTTCTAATATCCATATTAACTATCTATATATCAATAGGTTAAATACAATTACTTCTACTTGTATTCACACTCATCCGAACCTTTATGAATAAAGTTGCAATATCCCGTAATGCTTAATGTTTGCCACGTT
>JAQCLE010000195.1 GCA_027592755.1 Bacteroidota bacterium
CTAAAATGGTTGACCACAAGCCATGTCCTTACAAAGTGATCTGTATTTATTAAGTGCCTACTTCAAAAATTCTTTACTGCTCCCACATTGATTTCATGGAGTGCACCTCAAAAGAAGGAATTGTAACATCCTCTCCTGAAGCTTTTATCCGGATTCCCCTGGCATCGGGATCAATAAAGGTGATGGGATCATATTTCTTATTGGGCCAGTTGAAAACACCTGCCAACAAATCGGGATGAAAAAAGAAAGAGATGGGCATATAGAGTTCTCCCTGATTGCCAAAAATCTCCAGTGTGGTCCTGTCGAGCAGGATTTCCAACTCAATTTCATCCTTATCCAGATCTATGGGTCCGATCGCTTCACCCTGGCTGTTTAACCGTACCTGCCAGGGAGTATTGGCATTGGCAAATGGTCCCACGGGTGGTTTTAAAATACCAGTACAAGTCAGGGAGTCTCTTTTGGGATCGATGGAAATTGTTGCACCATTTACCTGCAATTCAAACACATCCGTCAAATTTTTAACTCTCATCTTGATATGCATTTCACCGGTGTTTGCAAATTCACTGCTTTCAAGCTGATCGTTAATCTCTTCCGCCGTTCTATTCTCCAGTATTAAACTTTCATTATGAAGCATTTCAATCTCTTCGATTGGCTCGGGGCAGAGTCTTAATCCATATTTTGTCACCTTCAGTTTATGCTCCACAGGGAATATCATGGACATATTAAAAGGCATCCCCGGAGAGGGACCATTGTAGGTGAATGCCAGGAATACATGTCGACCGTCCGGGGCATTATTGAAACTCTGGGCAGCCACATAGGATGTGCCGTAATCCAATTGCAGGTGTTTTGTGTCCGGGGTAAAAACCTTCCCGTCAAAATCACCAATCATATACTCTCCACGCATTCCGCAGATCACCCATTTCACACCACCCTCTTTTAGCGGATCAGCCAGCGGATATATATGCTGGCATGAATGAAAACCGGCTATCTTGCTTTGATAGGTCCACTCTTTCAGATGAGTGGAAGTGTGAATGGCAAGGTAGTCGCCAGACATATGTCCCGCCATTACCCAGTGTTTTCCAGGCTCATACCATATGATACCTGGATCATAGACATGTGGAAAAGGTGAAAGCACCGGATTTTCTTCATACTCCGTAAATGTGTTGCCGCCATCGTTACTGTACATAACACATTCGCCCCTGCGCG
The DNA here is from genome assembly GCA_027592755.1 of Bacteroidota bacterium. Classification (GTDB taxonomy): domain Bacteria; phylum Bacteroidota; class Bacteroidia; order Cytophagales; family Cyclobacteriaceae; genus JAJCYL01. Next base: position 1,207 of record JAQCLE010000195.1, read on the forward strand.
GACAGGTAAAAGCTCCAACAATGGGAGGCTTATCTCCTTTTTGAAAGCCTGATGTATTGTTAAAATCAACCACACATGATCCCGAGAATACCCTGTCTCCCTCTTCCTTTGGATAAATCGCTATAGGCTGCTGCTCCCAGTGAATAAGGTCTTTTGATGTGGCATGCCCCCAATGTGAGTTAAAACAACTCCAGCCGGCAGGATTGTGCTGGTAATACATATGGTACACCCCATCGTAATATACCAGACCGTTGGGATCGCTTAACCATCCTCTTTGTGCAGTGTAATGAAATTTCGGCCTCAATCGTTCCTGATATAAACTGTCAAAACCGGGTACCTCATCGGCTAAACGAATGCGACTTGCACTTTTCAAATATTCGTTCTCCAGTTTTGGCAACCCTATTTTTATCTCTTTCCCCTGGTATTGCGTAAGGTCAAGAAAGGTATAATAGTCAGGATCTCCCTTGGATAACTGCATATCAAAGGATGTGAAAAAATCATTTTCAATATCCAGCCTCACTTTTTGGTATTTTCCATAGCTGTTGACCGGAAAGACCAAATACCTCTTATCTATGGTATAAATCAATTCTTTGTCTGAATTGGCCCTCTTATCGCTCAATCTGATATTGTCCACATAGATCACTCCATATCTTCCCTGATGGTTATCTATTATTTCGATGGTAACTTCCTCGCCTTGATAAGCGGAGAGGTCAACCGATTCATCGATCAGGTAGTTTCGAGAAGTACCGAATTCATCATCCGAAACCCCGCCTCCGGTAATTGAAACAACCACTTCTCCGCCTTTCAACAGGTTAATGCAAGTTTCATTCAGATGATTTCCTCCTCCAATTTTCAGGTTTAAGAATTTCCGATTGATCATAAACGGTGGTGAAGTTATTTTTCCCACCGCCTGGTCTCCTTTTATGAATGATGAGTTGACAAAATAGTTACCCTCTATTCCCCTTAACCCTATCTTCATTGATTCATTATCCTCTAACGAAACAGGCTTATCACCAAATGCTTCCCCTTCAACAGACCACTCGCCGTATGATCCTTCCTCAAAATCCGCGATAATAATATCTTTTTTTGTGCAGGAGAATAGCACTAAAGCGGATAAACAAATCCATATAATTCTCATTTTTCGATTATTTTTTTGATTTTAGTTTATAACTCCAACCTCATCCACTGTCCGCTGGTTATTACCATCGACATCTGACAGCGCTTCAAACCGGAAATACCTGCATTTTTGAGTTTTGATAAAACGCACCTCCTGCAGTACCGGATTGTTTTTAATATTTCCAAAATATCCAGAAGCAGATTCCTCCCAGCGTTTACCATCCAGGCTTACCATAAATCTGTAATGTTCTACCACCCCTGATTCTGAGCCATTTCCAGGCAGATAGGTAAAACCAGTTGCATCCAGGATCTCTCCCATAGCTTCAATTGGATCCGGAGCATCTATCGGATAGCGTTCCGATTCATACTTATCAATTAACGTAATT
>JAQCLE010000093.1 GCA_027592755.1 Bacteroidota bacterium
CTCAATATAAGCAATTTATGCCTGTTTTTATGCCTTCTCCCTAACTGTTTAGTGAATTTTTCGGGTTAATGCTGCCGTACTGACTACCAATGTAGAAGGCCTGCAACCACGCGAAGAAACTATCGAACTCGCTCGAACTCCAATAGCCGGCACTTGCAAAAGCAGAGCCCCCGTTGGTGGTAGCCGTTGCATCAATGGCGGCTTTATTCTGGTACATCAGGTTCAATTCTTCCTTGCTGGGCAGGTACCAATCCCCGTAGGTTTTTCCTCCCTCAGTAATCTGCAGTTCGTTACAGATCCTGGCCGCATAAGTAGCTCCATCATCCCCTATCGCCACATGGGCGGCAATGATGATCGCCGTATTTTGCTCTCCCTGGAAGGGCCCATCTCCATAGGCGCGGGTATCTCCATTGGTTCCCGCGTACCAGCGCACTCCCGCGCTTTGGTCGGTCTTGGCGCATACCAGGCCATGGTGGCCGGTTTCATCTACATAAAAGACTATACCGCCCTGGGCAAAGTCGCCAACGGCATATTTGGGATAATCAGTGCCGTCTAAACCTGGATCTCCTTGTGGGCCGGTATCTCCTTTTGGCCCCTGTGCGCCGGCACTGCTGCCCGCATACAAGGCATAAGGTACGCTGGCCAGCTGGCTGGTGCTGGTCACCGTGTAGCTGGTGCCGCCGGCAGGGTCTATCTCTGTTTTGATAAAGTAAGGGCCATTGGGCCAGTCAATGGTGGCAAAAGTGCCGGATACCACGGTACCGCTGCCTACCGCCAGGCTTGCCAATCCACCGGCACCGGTGGTGGTCGAGTGTGTCTCCGCATATACCACTGTGCCTGTGGCCGATCCCTGCAGGATGCTTATCTTCATCCCTACCGTAGTGCCGGGCAGCAGGTTACCGCCGGCATCGCGCACCACCACCTGGTAGCTGAACTGCTGTGGGGCCTGGGCCAGCAGTCCAAGACTCATCAATACGAAGGAAACACATAAAACTCCTTTTTTCATGCTATTTATTTTCTGCTATTTGTTTTCATTTTTTAAAAATCGACCGCTTCGCGGTTTTTAATGGTTAAATAGTTAAAGTGTTCCACCTTCGTCAAGACTTCGGTGGAGAAACTAAAAAGCCCGCACAGCACGCACATAGAGTGCGCTGAACTTAACGTAGTTGGTCTGACCACCACCGTAGAAGTACTGGTCCCATGCGATGAAACTACTGCTCTCGCTCGAACTCCAATAGTCGGCACTCGCAAAAGCAGCGCCGCCGTTGGCTAAAGCCGTGGCATCAATGGCCGCTTTGTTCTGGTACATTAAATTCAATTCTTCCTTGCTTGGCAGGTACCAGTCCCCATAGGTTTTCCCTGCTTCTGTGATCTGCAGTTCGTTACATATTCATGCCGCATAAGTAGCTCCATCATCGCCTATCGGTACCTGGGCAGCAATAATGATGCGGGTATTCAACTCACCGGCTCCGGGTCCATCCCCCTTGGCCTGGGTATTTCCATAGGTACCCGCATACCATCTCACCCCTGTACTCTGGTCGGTCTTTGTACAAACCAGGCCGCTTTTCCCTGTTTCATCCACCCAGAATACAATGCCTCCCTGGGCAAACTGACCCACCGTATAGGTAGGTCGGGTATCCACTCCATCGGTCCCGGCCGTTCCCTGTGGCCCCTGGTCACCTACTGCTCCCTGCGGGCCCGGCACGCCATCGGCATAAAGGGCATAGGGTACACTTAATAACTGGCTGGTACCTGTAATGCTATAGGAGGCGCCTCCTGCCGGATCGGTCTCGGTTTTAAGGAAGAAAGGTCCGTTGGGCCAGTCAATCGCTGAAAAGGTATTGGTAACGGGGGTACCGGCGCCAATCATCAGGCTTGCCATCCCGTTTTCATCAGTAAAAAGGGACTGGGTCTCCACATACGCGGCAGTTCCTGTAATAGTTCCCTGCAGGATGCTGATGCGCATCCCTACAAGGGCATCTGCTACGATATCACCATTCGCATCCCGGATCAGGGCCTGGTAGCTCATCTTTTCAGGTGCCTGGGCGTGTGTGGTAGTCACTCCCAAAAGGAGAATCAAGCCTAACCAGTAATGGTTTGAGTTAGCGTATTTCTTTTTCATTGATACTAATTCTAAAAAGTTTCTATATCTACCTCCATTAAATCTTATCAATTCGGTCCAGGAGCTGCCGGTAGATCGTCACCGATAGGGTCACCTCCGCCACCTCCACCCTTTGGCAACACAACCACCACTATTCCTGCCACTACCACAGCAGGTACAATTTTTAACAGCAAGGGCATTTGTGATTTTATTTCAAACGCTGAACTCTGCACTGTTTCTGTTTTACCTGTCAGCTTCAAGGTATAACTTCCTTTCTCCAGTTTCTTTGGCACGGCCCAGGTGTATGTGCCGTTATTCCGGGTTTGGCCTATGTCAGTAACCAGCGTATTGTCTTTGAATAATTGCAGCGTTACGGTTTCTTCCGGCAATCCTCCTTGCCAGGCAATGGTGAGTGGTTTACCCATTTTGCGGCTGCCGCCTTCCGGGCTTTTAAAGGTATAGGGCAATGCATTCGCCAGGCCTTTCACTTTAAAGGTCAGGTCTCCGTCAAAATTGCCCATTTCAGCAGCAGCATTCCACAGAATTTTTTTGTTGGTACCCGCCTTTACGGCTTTGCCCACATCTCCGCTTATAGCTTTTAAGGGAGCAGTGAAGTTGTCTATCGAGCTGTACAAATCCAAAGAAAAAGTTTGGTCAGGATGGGTGCCTTGCACGTCATAAGTCACCGTCACCATGCCATTGGCGAAGGTGGCCCCCAGGTTTGTAATGGTTTGGGCGGATACGTCAAAAATGGAAAGACCAGGAGCGAGAATCAAGGCCAGTGAGTACACCCGTTTAAAAAGAGAAGCCGTCATAAATATTACTTAGGGTTAAAGAAAGCCAATTTGAATCTTTTAATATAGATATTTTAAAGCTTATTATCCAAATAATGGGCCTTAGTGCCTATGTCGGCACTATTGAAATAAAAAATACCCTAACCGTTTGATAATTAAGCTAAGGTATCAGGAGATGTAATAAACCCGGCTACAAGAAATGCCTCTTGGCAAAGCTCGACCCGATCCGGATTTCAAGCCTCCTACGTAGTCCGCCGGTGACATAGGTAACAACAAAAAAGCAGTTGCCTTTGTTGGTGTTCTTCACCAACAAACAAATAATTTAAATTAAAGCTGTAATTCACATGCATAAAATTGGAAATGCAAGAATCGAACAGCGATGTTTATGCGTTGCCTTTGTTGGTGTTCCAACAAACAAATAATTTAAATTAGAGCTGTAATTCACATGCATAAAATTGGAAATGCAAGAATCAAACAGCGATGTTTATGCCAAAGAGCATCCGGAATTCATAACAGTAACTTGTATAGAATGGAAGCACCTTTTAGAAGATGACAGATTTAAGGAGATTGTCATTAATAGTCTGCGCTACTTATCCAATGCACAAAGAATAATAGTTAGCAGCTTCGTAATAATGTCCAATCATATTCATATGATATGGCAGATATTGGGTGAGCACAGGCAAAAAGATGTACAACGGGATTTCTTAAAATTTACAGGACAGCAGTGCTTAAACATTTACGAAATGAGAACTCAGCCCTATTAACAGAGTTGTTTGTAAATATGAAAGATCGCAAGTATCAGATATGGCAAAGAAACTCACTTAGTATTCCTTTATTAACTAGAAACATGTTTTGTCAAAAGTTAGATTATATTCATAATAATCCGGTAAGGGCAGGATTATGTAAATATCCAGAAGCCTATAAATACTCAAGTGCCAGATTTTATGAAATGAATGAGAGTGATTGGGATTTTTTGGTACACTATGATGATTAGGTTAAAGACATGTTGGTGAAGAACACCAACATGGGCTTAGTACATTAATTACCTATTGTTGGCACTATTGAAATGAAAAATACCTTAACCATTTGATATATAAACAGTTAAGGTATCAGGAGATGTAATAAACCCGGCTACAATAAATGCCTCTTGGCAAAGCTCGACCTGATCCGGATTTCAAGTATTTCTCGAAATCATAGGCTTTATACTTATCGTAAAAGATGGTGTAGGTGATTTGCTCTACCGGTAGTCGGGTCCTGGTATAGTGAATTTGGCCTTTATTGTGCTATTGGGTAAAGTCAACATTAACAGATAAGGTTAAGCATGCAATAATGTAAAAATCAGTGCCACAGCACTGGTTTTTTTGTTCGTAGGATGATGTCTCTTAATACTGTGTTAATAAACTTAACACTGAAAAAACCCCCTGTTAATTCTTTTAACAATATCCTAACAAGACCTACCTCACCACTTAACATACCGGGGGCAATTTTGCAATCAAACTAAATGTCTTAATTAACAATAATCAAACGATTGAAATGAAAAAATTACTCTCTCTTCTACTTGTACTTCTACCACTTCTATTTCTATTATCATGTGGTGATGATCCAGCTTCTAATTTACCCCCTTCGGTGTCAACTTCAGGCGTTACCAACGCAACTGCGGGTGGTGATGCAGTTAATATTACATTCACCATAACAGCAGAGGCAGGTTATGCGTCCTCTTCTGCCAGCGCTAGTGCTGGTACAGCATCAATTTCATCTTCTCCAGCGGCAGGTGAAGCAAGTGGTACTATTGTAGTGTCATATACACCAGGTGCGGCTGCTGGCGCTGTTACCGTAACTGTAATTGTAGTTGATTCAGATAGCCAATCAGGCTCACAGAATGCTACTGTGAATGTCACCGAAGAGCCAGCTCCAGACAGGATCGACATATTTGCTACGGAAGATGGAATTGGTGGAGCGGCTGTAACCTGGACTAAAGATAACATCTATATTTTGAGAGGATTTGTTTTTGTTAACGATGGTCAGGTTCTAACAATTGAGCCAGGAACGGTGGTTAAGGGACAGCCTGGACAGGGTGCAGGTGCATCTGCTCTTATAGTTGCCAGAGGTGGTCAATTGATTGCAGAAGGGACTGCAGATGAACCAATTATTTTTACCGGTCTTGCTGACGATCTTGCAGGATCAGTTGCGGATGATGCCAATGGCCTCTGGGGTGGATTGATTATGCTCGGTAATGCTGGAAACAATGCTAATTCAACAAATAATTTATTAGCAATAGAAGGAATTCCAGAATCAGAGCCAAGAGGTACTTACGGACCTGATGGTGATTTTCCTTTGGACGCAGATGATATTTCCGGGAGTTTGAAATATGTGTCAATTCGACATGGAGGTAGCTTGATTGGTTCTGACAATGAAATTAATGGTCTGACTTTAGGATCAGTTGGAGCTGGCACAACAATAGAAAATATTGAAATCATAGCAAACCTTGACGATGGAGTAGAAATATTTGGTGGTTCGGTTAATCTCAAGAATATGGTTATTGCTCTATGTGGTGATGATGGAATTGACCTTGACAACGGATGGGTTGGTACAATTCAGAATGTAATTGCCTGGAATGCCGGTGACAATTTAGAGAGTTCTGACCCTAGCGGTGCTGAAATGGACGGTGCAACAGGTGATGATGAAGGAACAAGTGGAACTCCATATGCTACGCCTAAGTTGGCCAATATTACATGGGTATTCGATGAAGGAGCTTCATCTTTAACACAGGCACTGCACATCAGGGATAATTTCGGTGGAAGTATTTATAACTCAATATTAGTGGGTCATGATGCTCCAATCACGATTGAAGAAACAAGTAAAACCAGTTCTTCATGGGATCTATTTGTCGATGGAACGATTGAAATTGAGAATAATATCATTTTTAATGTTAACGACGCAAGTGATTTAACCGGGACAGTTCTTGTCAATGGGAGCCCTGCAGATGCAGCAGATTTTGGGGCATATATAGCGGCTAAAAACACCATGGTAGATCCAGGATTTGGTACAGGTATTGCAAGGTTTACGCCTTCTGCTTCAGAAGTCACCGCTGATGCCTTATCGACGTTAAGTTCAATAGATGCTTTTCTTGAAGATGAAGCTTATATAGGTGCAATTGATCCTGCCGCATCAAGCCTGTTCTTTGAAGGTTGGACTTTGACATCTCAGGTTGTTGAATAAAGAGTGTTTTTAATAGATCAATTTAAAAGCCCCCCTCTTTTTCTGGGGGGCTTTTGCTTTTAATGACCACCTGATAATACATTATTTAACATAGAATTAACACTATACAAATCTTGAAGCAATGTTCCGAATCGACCTTTGCACCCGATCTATTAAAACAATTTATGTCATGAAAATTATTGGATTATCCTCCTTAATCTTTTTATTCTCCTTTTCAACATCCTTTTCAACATCCTTTTCACAATCCGGTTCAATCAAAGTCACTGTCTTCGATAATGAAGTTGGTGAAACTTTGCTTGGAGCAACGGTTGTAATAGCCGGAACAACCCAGGGTTCGATTTCAGATTTTGACGGTAATGCAACAATTGCTGGATTAGATCCTGGTAGTTATGATATACAGATATCTTTTGTTTCTTATAAAACAAAAACTGTTCAGGGAGTTGAGGTTACCGCTGGTCAATTAACATCAATTGAAGTTGGTCTAGGCTCAGAGGTAATTGGTCTGGAAGAAATTGTTGTGACGGCTGAAGTAATTCGGAACAGTGAGAATGCACTTCTCAACATTCAAAAGAAATCCCCCAGGGTCCTGGACGCTATTTCATCAGATCAATTCAAGACGAACGGTGATAATGATGCTGCAGCTGCAGTAAAAAGAGTGGTCGGTGTTACTGTCGAATCTGGCAAATACGTTTATGTCAGAGGTTTGGGTGACAGGTACAGTAAATCTGTCTTGAACGGAGCAGACATACCGAGTCTCGATCCGAACAGAAATGCTGTTCAGATGGATATTTTCCCAAGTAACCTCATTGATAATATTATAGTTTACAAAACATTTACTCCCGATTTGTCAGGTGATTTTAGCGGTGGTTTGGTTGATATAAGCACCAAAGATTTTCCGGAAGCATTTACCGTCCAATTTTTCGGTACGGCAGGAGCCAATTTTCAATCATCATTCAATAGTGGGTTTTTAACATCTAATAGTGGTAAAACCGATTGGATTGGATTTGATAATGGAGATAGAAAGGAACCCGCAATCATCAAGCAATATCCCGCAAATGCATATCCATCACCAACAACAGGAGTTGGAAGCCCTCAAGACATAGAAAACTTTACTCAATCGTTTAAAGGGAATGATTTTACTCCAGGATTTAAAACAGCGCCTATTAACCAAACATTAGGGTTTTCTATTGGAAATCAGATACCTGTAGGAAACAAGCAATTAGGTATTGTTGGTGGAATTACCTACAATAGAAATTTTGAGCACTATGATGATGGTAAAGTAAACCGTTGGTTTAGGATCAATAGTGGTCAAACCAATTTGATGGATGATCAGGCGGTTCAGTACAATGATACCAAATCAACTGATGAAGTAAGTTGGGGAGCGTTATTCAATACGACATTAAAACTTAATAATGCGAATAAGATTGGCTTCAACGTAATGCGAAACCAAAGTGGGGTGAGCGAGACAAGAATTCTGACAGGCCCCTGGAATGGTAGCGGAAATTTCATCACCGAAGAAGGACCCAATGACACATCAACTTCACGAGTCATGTCATGGATGCAGAGAGGGGTTTCTAATGCACAGTTGAGAGGAAACCACACCCTAACTGGTCTCAATAATATTCAAATTGAGTGGTTTAGCTCCTATACTTATTCAGATATGGATCAGCCAGATTTGAGGTTTTTGAGAGATAATTATAGTCTTCAGGATGAGAGCAATCAAATGTCCAATCGTGACCGGCCATCTCGCTTTTTCAGGAATATGAATGAGACTAACCTTGATAACAAATTAAGTATTAGTGTACCAGTTAAAATATTCCCGGTAAAAGAGGGTAAGATCAAATTTGGTGGCGCCTATACTTACAAAGACAGAGAATTCAGGGAAAGCAGGTATAACTATAGAATTGGTTTCAGAAACTATGATGGAGATATAGACGGGATTTTTTCTGATGACCGTTTAGCTCTCGACGCTGAAGGAAACTTAACAGGCAGTACACTTGAAATCGTTAGTTTGTTGCCCAACAATTATGATGGAAAGCAAACGATAATTGGGTCATTTGTTATGGTTGAAACACCAGTAACAGAAAAGCTACGGACGACTTTTGGGGTAAGGGTTGAAACTACGGATCAGGAGACAGAATCTTTTGACACCACAAGAGATATTGGAAAGATAAAGGAGACCAATTTTCTTCCAGCGATGAGTTTCACATATGCAGTATCAGAGAATTCAAACATGCGTGCATCATATTCCAAGACTTTGGCCAGGCCCACTTTTAGGGAATTTGCGCCTTTCTCGTCTTTTGGTTTCTTGGGGGATAATATTATTAATGGTAATGACGCACTTGTACTTACCCGCATTGATAACTATGACCTGAGGTACGAAACTTATCCGAGTGTCGGAGAATATTTTGGTGTGAGTTTGTTTTACAAAAACCTACAAAACCCAATTGAGCTTACTTTTCCACTGATTACTGGTGAAAATGACAGGCAGTTTACTTATAACAATGTTCCAAAAGGGAGGATTGCTGGTGTGGAATTTGAAATGCGTAAATCACTTTTCTTCATATCTCCTACGCTTGAGAATTTTAAGTTTAGTACGAACCTAAGCTATATATATTCTGAAGTCAATGTGAGTGATAATGAGTTTACAGTGAGAAGCAACTTTAAGTCCGGAACAAGCAGGAAGAGGGACATGTTTAATCAATCTCCCTACGTCATTAATGCTTCTATTCTTTATGATAATGGTGGTATCGGTTGGTCATCAGGCCTTACCTTCAATGTTTTCGGGGAAAGGTTGAAACAAATCCAGCCTGATTTCCTTGATGTGAGAGAGAAACCACGTCCGGAATTGAATTATATGATTAAGAAGAATTTGAATGAGAACTGGAGTATTCGTGCAAGATGGAACAACATACTTAATCCGAAGTATAAGCAGGTGATAGACTTCAATGGCGAAGAAGTTATTTCTGATAGCTATACCAAAGGAGCATCCATATCTCTTGGTGTGAGTTATAACTTTTCAAGATCATAGGGATTATTCAAAAGGATAAAAAAAGGGAAGCTTAGGCTTCCCTTTTTTACTTTATACACAATCTTAAATCAATTGAAATCGAAATAAATATGAAAGTAAGTTTTGACCCCGTCCGGTTTTTTCATCCCAACTTTATAAATATTTACATTCGAAAAGCCATCGAGGTCCTTCCAGCGGAAATATGACGATGTATCATAGTCTTGAGTAGGAACATAATTGAGCCCATATTCTTCAACTACCTCAGGGCTAAATTCCAAATCAAATGGTTTATTAATAGTAATAGATTCTAATTGATTGGATGATCTCAAAAACCTGAACTCAGCATCCCGTTTATTGAAATATCTCATAATAAATAATTGTTTCCCTAAAATGCCGCGATTGTAAGTCGTATCAGGTTTTCCAAGAATTTCCTCAACATCCAGGGGCTTTTTCCCTTTAAGTTCTGCCACATCGAAGTTATTGGATTCTTGTGTACATGAATAGATTATGGTGAGGCAAAGTATGAAATATCTGGAGTTCATTCGTGAGTTTAATAGCCTCTGCAAATTTAGCCTGAATCCAAGAAGAATTACTGTGAAGTTTGAGTTAAGAAATCCTCTATACTTGATCCAGGTTTAATGATTACTTTGAGCTATAGTCATCAATTTTGACTATTGCTGACAGGCATCAAAGTGAGGGGGGCTATATCTGTCCCATTTTCTTTTTTAATTCTTCTCCTTGATTTTTTTAACTATTGCTTTCGGAAGAACATACTTGCCTTCATCTTTTAGCTCCTGAATTATTTCAGCTTTATCCTCATCCGACGTACTCGCCAACAATCGAGCTTGTGCGGATTCGTTTTTGGTAACTGGCATCTGAGCGAGGTAAACTTTTTTTTGTACCTCGCTATTTGGAATGCCTTTATTTTGTCCTCCATGATAAGTTTCCCCACTTTAGATAGATCGTGCGTCCTGCACTCTTCTACAGGCTAAATGGGGTTGTTTATTAATGGGTAGGAATGTATGAAAGTTGTACGTGAGGATTAAGTCAAATGACGTGGAAGCTAACTGAACAACTAATCAAATAAGGAGGCCAAAATGTGTATGATGGGACAACATTTGGCCCATCCTCTATAGGCGGGTAAAAATTGACAGTTATCTCTTAATGGGTGGCAGAATGAATGTCTGGAGGGGACAAGGGAAAATGGAGGCTATGTCAGGAGATTTTAGCCCAGTCCAACACCCGCTACAATGAACCAAAGCCTTACTTCGCATCATTGTAGCTTAATTGTTGTGCATAGTTTATAATGTTCTTAATCTTCTTCAAAAAAGTCGTTGTCCAGCTCTTTAACCTCATACACAGTTTTTACTTGAACACCTACATTGTATTGTAGCATTAAATCAACCAATTTCGCTCCATCAATTAATATAATTGAGTGGTGTGCTTCTTTTGCTTTTTTAATAGCGGAATCATCAAAAGTTGATGTTGTAATAAAAACGCCCTTACTCGTGTCGCCACTCATTGCTCCAATGAAATTTCTAATATCCTTTTCGTGAACCTTATTTTCATTATAGCGTTTTGCCTGAGTGTAAATTTTTTCCAACCCCAATTTATCTTCATTGATAATTCCATCAATTCCACCGTCACCTGATTTTGAGGTTTCAATAAAATCACCATAGCCCATTTTTTTGAGGAGAATTAGAATTACTTTTTCAAAATAGTACGGGTCAATTTCCTTGAGCCTTTCCAAAAGATTAGTTTTCACTTCTGTCTCGATTGTTTTGAAACCAGAATCAATTAAGTCTTGAGGTGAAGCATTTTCAACGTTAGCTGTATCAAGTTCTGTTTCATTTTCTTTTTCACTTTTTACAGATTCTCGATGGCTAATAAAATCTTTATCATTTTGCAGGTCGTTTAAAGACAAAATACCTGTTGCTAAAATTCTTTTTCCCTTCTCTGTAATTTGAACTTCACCTCTTTTTGGATATGAAAGGAATTTTGCCATTTTGAGGTATGATTTAGCCCAAAGTATTCTATCAAGTAGAACATTAGCACCTGTACTGGTTTTTTGATTTAGTAATTCTTGAGGCAAATCTGAATAATATTTATCACGAACAATAGATGCTAATTCTCTACTTTTTAGTGAGTCCACAGTATTAAGAATTTCTAATACTGGTATAAAAGATTCGTGATATTTTGGTAGTTCCATTTTATTCTTTTCTAATTATGCACAACGTTTAGTATATGGCGCGTTTCAATGCGCTATATACATTGTTGGCACCAGTATTTTTTCTATTTTATTTATTAATTCTTGTCTTGTTGATTCAAACAGTTCGCTCAAATCGGTTTTCGCCTCTAAATCAGTTTCAAGTAATGCTCTATTAATTATTGGCAGCTGAAATGCTCTAATAGATATTTCTTTTCCATCTGCTAAAGCATCTTTAATTGTCAATTCTGTTTCTTCTTCCTGTCCTTGCTTAATTGTGTTAGGGTAGAATAATATGATTTCATCCACTTCAAACCTTACAGCATATGCGAGCATTTGATATAGGTCGTTCTGAGAAATACCTTTCTTTGGGTCTTTCTCATCTGAATAGACAATTTTATATTTTGTATCAGCAATCAGAGATTTATGATCTGTTTTTAGCCATAAATCGGGTTTTAAATTAAAGGCTTTTCCTTCGTCAAGGTAAGTGTCGCTTCTTTGCGCTTTGGCAGTTACTTTCTCTAGTTCTTTGTCAATGAAACCAAAAAGAAAGTCTTCAAAAACATATTCCATTGGAAGTAGAAAAGCGAAGAGTTTTAAGTCATTTTTATAGTCAAACGAAATACAGTTTGTGAGGAATAATTGGCAGTAATCGCGGACTGTTTCAAACTCACCAAACATTGGATTGAATGAGATTCTAGAACATTGTTCTGCAGTGGCCCTTTCGTCTGACACTTCATCCAATATGAAGAGTATTTCTCTTAAGTTCTTCTTGTTATCTTGACATGAGGTAACATTAAATAGAAGAGTTGTAACATACTTTATAATGCGATTGAACTCATTATCAAAAACGAAAGCATCATATGTGCAATTGAGTTTGTGCCATTTACCTTTGCTTAAATTCTCATTTATGTATTCGTTAGTGTTTAGTCTCCCTTTTATAAACGATAATTCACGATTTACTTCTTCATATTGCTGGTAGATAGATGAGTTTAAAAGTTCGCGAGTATATTTTGAGAAGAGATAAATCAAAACTTCAAAAAAATCACTTTTTGCACTACCTAATGAAGCTTTATAATTCGGGAATTTAATTTTTCGACAATAGCTTAACCACCATAGAATATGATTTTGAATTTGATTCACTTCATTGGTTTGATATTCCTTTTCAGAGTCAAAAAATATTTTTGGTAATAGGTTTATTTTATTCCCTTCATAATGAATTACACCAACGTATTTATTTGATTTTAACTCATTTGATTTATGAATGAATTGTAGGAATCGCTGAGATTCTATTTTGTCATTACCATTTTCTGAATAAAAAGAATTCTTTTCACGGCTATTCCAGATTTCATCAAGAAAACCTTCCAAGCCTTCAAACGAGTCTTGAATATCTACCTTATTTTGATATTCAAAAAGGTTAATCATTCTTACCTGATATTTTTAATGGCCATGAATTTTCTTCAATAATAAGACCTGCAGAATTCAAGATTCCTTTAACTTCTTTCTCGTCATTCATATAATACTCAAGAAGAAGTGGAATTACTTTCTTATTCATCCTTTGAATAAGATCTTTATTATCTCCCATAAAATATGCATGTCCAATTTGGAAGTCGTGGCCTTTTGACTTAATTATTTGTTTGTTGATTTTTTCAAGAATTTCAACATCATAGATTTCTTGGCCTTCGATTTCATATTTTGGATACATTGATTCAAATTCAAATCTTCTTCTTAGAGCGATATCTAGTAGTGCAATTGATTTGTCAGCAGTGTTCATTGTACCAATGATAAATAGGTTAGAAGGAACAATAAATGGATCTCCAGAAGGTAATCGAGCTTCCAATGGAATTGAACCATGAGAACGCTTGTCGGGTTCAATAAGTGTGATCAACTCACCAAAAACCCTTGAAATATTTGCTCTGTTGATTTCGTCAATGATTATCACATAGTTTTTCTTATCAGTTCTTAGAGTTTTATTTATGCTCTTTGGCATTAAGGATTTTACTAATTCAAAGGCCTTGATGAAATAAGTAGCATGTTGTTTAGCAAGTCCAGAAATGTTTTCGAGATTTTTAATTTCTCTTCTTTCTTTTACTCTATCTTCAAAGAATCTCACTAAATCAGAATATTTCATTCTAAAACCATTAAAACCTTTGTCATTTAGAGTCCAGTTATCACCTGAATAGCGAAAAGCATCATCCTCAACGGCTGTGAAGTATGCTGTTTCATTTATTTTTATTGGTTCATCTGATTCGAGAATTTTATCCTTTAATATTTCTAATGCTTCTGAAAACGCATTAACCTGACTAAGTTCCTCAGGAGCTTTTTCACTTTCTTTGATATTCGATAATGCTCTATCAGCAATTACCTTAAAGGCACCGTCAGACTTTTTGAATTTTAATTGTTCATTTTCATCTTTCGTTTCAGGCCTTAAACCTTGAATGAAGTCTTCATAACTGTAATTTTGATGAAAGGTGATAAACTCAATTTTGTCATGAAGGTTAGCTTTAAAGACTTCCAGAGCCTCATCATATGAGTTGATTACACGATTTTCAATTATTTGTGCAGCTCTTAATATTGTGTTATGTGTTTTACCAGTGCCTGGAGGGCCATATAGTATAGTGTTGAGTGGAAATTCCATTGGATTATTATTAAGAGTTTGATTAGCCTGATTCCTCTTCAAAAATTCTCTGTATGATTTAATTGATGCAGAATAAAAACCGTTGCTTCCATAAGAAGGAGCGTCAGAATGGTAGTACTTGCCTTCTGGGTTTCTTTGTTCCTTAATTAAATCTTTATAAAGCGAATCTAAATAGCTGTCATCAGTTGTTCTAAATAATTCCTTCGACAATATTTGAGATAGGATATCAATAGCTTTAATGTAAGAACTGGTTGTTCCAGAATCTTCACCGTATTTTTTGGTGAGCCAAATTGTGAATGATTCTCTGTTGTCTTTTTGTGTTTGCCCAACACCCATTATTCCCAACAATTTTTCATAGTAAGTATCATATTCTGTATCTTCAGAACTATATTTTGTAATGTCTGTGAGGGTTTTTAATACAAGACTAAAATCAACATTCCAATTTCCTTTTATCTTCCAGTCAATCTGTCTTGTCTTTTGATAGTTCTTTCGGTTTTTATCGAAGATATAGTCTGATGTAACAACACCATATCCAAGCAATTCCCCTCTGCCTTTTTTGGCAATTATTACATCACCAATCTTGATTTTGTTTAGAAAGTCATCATTTGCAGAAACATCATTTTTTTTTGATCCAGTGCCACCATACGCATCCACTAGAGCTTTTTTTATTTCGTCACGACTTTTATATTGTGATAAATCACCAATTTCATCCCAACCTAGTCCCAGAATGCCACCTTCATAAAATTCATCCCACAGATAAGCATTCTCCCCAGGTGCGTAAAGCCAGTATTGTTTCGATTCTGTTCTTTTTCTTTTTTTGTTTTCACCATCAAAAGTCTCCCAAATAAAAGTTCCTATTTTTTCATATGACCATTTTGAAAATTGTGGGTTTTTACTAATTGCTTTTTTGCATTCGTAATTTATTAGAATAGAGTTATCAGAGGAATGTTCAATATTTTGTATTCCCAGTTCTTTTGCACATTTAATTAGAACTGTAGGCGAGCCAATGGTTAGAAACTTTTCAGGGTAGTAGATGCCTAATATTTTCTGAAGAACCATATTCCACATAGGAATTTCGAGTTCTCTAATTTTGTCTATCTGATCCTCTCTAGTATAGTCAAGGGCTTTTAGAATTTTGTTTAGTAAATCGGCAAAATAATCCTTGGCCGACTGGTCATCTAGGTAAGTTTTGTTCTTCCCGTAGCCAGTTGCATAAACAATTTCTTCCTTGTTTTTGGTTTTATAAATACCAAACTTAGATGCATTACCACCACCAATACCGAAGCCTATCTTTTTAAATTCTAGCCAATAGCAAAAGCTGTTATCATCTGTTCCCTGCACGAACTGATCAATTGATAAGTCTTTTAACTTGGCAAGAGGAAATTTTTCAACGAGAGAAAGTCTATCATTTTCTCTCTGTTCAACTATTTCTTCTGACAAAGAGTATTTATCTGCTAACTTTTTTAATTTATCTATACTCATTCGGTATTATTTCTTATTGGTGCCAACAATTGGATAACATGACCAAAGGTCATGTTACTTCCATTGTGTGATCACTAATCTAATGGGTTTTGAATGCTAATCAAATGTTGGGTATTGTCCGATATAACAAAACTCAATAGCCAAAAATGGACTGATCTGGGCATTATTATCTCCAAATGAGTAAAGACTCATCCAATAAAAGATAATGCAATCAGCGCAATAATAACGCCTCATTACACCTATCATTTGATTAAGAACAGTACCTCTATTCCCAACGATCTCTTATTGGCTGGTATGAATGAATGTCTGGAGGGGATAAGGGAAAATGGAGGCTACTGTCAGGCGATTTTAGCCCAGTCCAACACCTGCTACAATGAACCAAAGCCTTACTTCGCATCATTGTAGCTTAATTGTTATGCCTTAGGTGTTTATTTTTCTGGATTTATGTTATCCAGTCTAAACGTTTATATTTTTTTTGCATTCGTTTCCAGAAACCGTCACTCCAGTCCATTATAATTGATGGTTGCCAGTCTTTTGGGAAATTGTCAAGAATTGCGTCAACCATTTTACTACCGTTTCCTTTTACAGGTGAATTGATGTCGAAGAAGTCAATTGTTTTATATTGTTTGGTATACAATATTCTAACTCCAATCGCTGTCGGGTGGTTCATATATGTTATAGGAACCTTTGGTCTATTTGGATAATTTTCACTTGAGGCCGAAAGTGTTTCGTCGCAAATTCTTATATAATTTATAAACTCCAGTTCTGCCAGTTTTAATGCCATGTGGATTATTTCGACAGGCAATTTTTTGATTTTGCTTATTGCCCAAATCTGTATGTTTCTTTTATTATGAGTCTCGAAAAGTTTCTCGAAATCTTTTCTTTTTATGTAGCGCTGCATTCTGTGAAATTGTCAAATATTTTGGTGGTCTTAACACTTAGGCATAACGTTTTGTGGGTTTAAGAAGTTGGCGATTTCGGAGCACAAAACTGTCTGCCACCACTGAACTTGATACGAAGCACAAATGTTCATTTAACCACTGAACCGCCAATTTCTTAAACCCGCTGTGGTGCGCCTTGAATGATGAATATAGCTCATGAAGTTGAGTGTTCCAAAGGGTGACCTGCCCGAATG
>JAQCLE010000008.1:0-67500 GCA_027592755.1 Bacteroidota bacterium
CATTATCAAGCAGATGCACTCATTTTTTACCCCTTATAATCTCTAATTTCTAATTCACACAACGGGTTACTCAATTGTATTTTTTCAAAGAATTACCTTTTTCTAAGTGATGACTCGCGGATGATTAATTCGGTCTTGAGAACGATTTCCTCTGATTTGACCATATGTTGATAATACGCTTTACGTTTCAGGACCTGTGATACAGCAATTTTACCCAAATCCATAGCCGAAAGAGCCACCGTAGATAGCGGTGGATCAATGATTGTTGAAAAAGGATCGTCGTTGGTGCCTACAATTGCCAAATCGTTAGGGACATTGACTCCTCTTTTTTTAGCACATTGGATGGCACTTACTGCTGTGGTATCATTAGGACTATAAATACCATCAGGTGGTTCTGGAAGATCAAGTAGATGTTGAGTTACCCTGTACCCGTCTTCGGAACTATCATTATCTGTATCAATTATCAACTCTTCACAGATTGGAATTCCATATTTTTTCAAAGCTTCCAAGTACCCTCTTTTTCTTTCATGATAAACATTAACGTTCTGTGCCCCGGTAAAATGGGCGATCAGCTTACACCCCTGTTGTATTAAGTGCTCTGTCGCCTTATAAGCAGCACCAAAATTGTCCACAGTCACCTTGTCAGAATCGAATTCTTTCGATACCCTATCGACAAAAACCAGTGGGACTCCCTTTCTTAGAAATTGTTTGAAATGAGTAAAGTCAGTGGTTTCCATAGCAAGTGCGACCACTAAACCCTCTACACGGTTGGCAAAAAGAATCTTAGCGTCTGCAGCCTCTTTTTGATAACTATCATAAGATTGGGTAATTAGTACGTTATACCCATTTTTATTAGCCTGCTGCTCAACGCCGCTTATAAGAGAAGAAATAAATGGTTTGTTTACCGTTGAGACGATAATACCAATAGTATTAGTGCTATTCGTTCGAAGGTTTGATGCTACCATATTTGGTTGATAACCCCACTCTTTTGCGAGTGCTTTAACCAATAAGGCTGTCTTTTTACCAATGCCGCCATGATCCTGAAGAGCCCGGAAACAGTTGAAGGGGATACTTTCAATTCTTTGGCTAAATCATATATGGTTATTTCTTTCTTATTTTCATTGGGAGATCTATATCTACCGAATATAAACAATCGATTGCGTATGATTTTAAAAGGAATTTACTATAATTGGTCTTTGTATTCAAAAATAATTAACTAAACAAATCTTATGTTATTAAGAAAAATTACTTTCAATTCGTGATTTCTTCGTTGCTATGCTTAACCTTAAGCTTATCTTCTTTTGCACAGGAAAGAAGTGTTACAGGTAAAGTAGCAGCAGATGGAGAATCTCTTCCTGGAGTCAATGTCCTTATAGAGGGCACTTCTACAGGACTATTACGGACTTCGATGGGAACTATCGAATTTCGGTGAGCGGCGATGACGCCGTATTAACGTTCTCGTACATCGGCTACAACACAGAGTCGGTCTCGGTAGGTAACCGTTCGGTTATCGACATGTCATTAACGGCCGATGTAACACAGTTAACCGAACTTGTTGTAACAGCCCTGGGTATCGAAAAAGATTCAAGGACCCTGGGATATGCGACCACAACAGTTGGACAGAAAACGATTAGGAAGTCCTGAGGCTCCTAGCTTTATGGTCACCTACTCGCAAACCATGCTGATATATGCAGAAGCAATCGTTCGTGGCTGGGTGACAGGCGACGATGATGCGGCCTATGAAGCTGGCATCAGAGGTCATATGGAGCAACTGGATGCATGGCCAGGCGATACTGAAGTGGCAGAAGCTGACATTGTTGCCTATATTGCTGGACAACCATTGCAAGCAGGAACCGAAATTGAGCAAATTAATAATCAGTACTGGGTTTCTTCATACCTCAATGGTCATGAAGCATGGGCTAACTTCAGAAGAAGTGGCTTCCCCGCAGTACCTCCTAATCCGTATCCTGGATCGGATTTGGTATCTGAAGATTTTATACGGAGGCTCACTTATCCTGATTCTGAAAAAACAGTAAATGCAGATAAATTGGCTGCAGCTATTGGCAGACAGGGACCGGATATTCTTGATACCAGGGTATGGTGGGATGTAAAATTATAGGATAGCATATTACCCTTGATATAAACCAATCAGATGATAACACCATCTGATTGGTTTTTTTCCACCGTATTTAATACTCCAGACAGCTCTCAACTTCGAATGGAAACATTGATGTAATGGGCTGGTAAAATCACACCAACCATGATTGAAAATCTTGTTAACGATCCACTTTCCATATTAGCTGTTGGAATATTAGTCGTAGTTGGTGGGATAATTGGTCTCCGACTTCACGCATTTTTGGCTTTGCTCCTTGGGGCTTTTGTTGTTGCCATTTTGACTCCTGAAGCTGCAATAATATTATACGCAACCGGTAAAGGTGCCTCGCTAGGGGCTGCTCAAAATCTTGCCAGCCAAAAGGAGGGGATTCGCATCGCGACTGAATTTGGAAATACATGTGGTAAAATTGGCATCCTGATCGCCATGGCTTCAATTATTGGTAAGACAATGTTGGAAAGTGGCGCAGCAGAAAAGATAGTAAGATCTACCTTGAAAGTTACGGGTATTGGGAATGCACCGATTACTTTTCTGGGTAGTAGCTTTTTTATTGGTATTCCTGTTTTTTTTGATACCGTCTTCTATCTGATGGTTCCATTGGCCAAAGCCATGGCTATGCGGATCGGTAAGAATTATCTGCTTCTGATTTTATGTATTACAGCTGGTGCTGCCATGGCTAATTCGTTGGTTCCCCCGACTCCTGGTCCGCTGTTCCTGATCAGTGAAATGAACATTCCAATTGGTATGATGATGGTAGGCGGAACGTTGGTTGGATTGGTGACGATTGTTGCCGGTTATTTTTACGCCGCCTGGGCGAACAAAAAATGGCCAATTCCTTTAAGAGACTCTGCAGATGCCCCGTTGGAACAAATTAGAGAACTGTCCAATAAAGATGAGAAGTCCCTTCCATCATTTTGGTCTTCACTTTTACCAATATTTATACCAATTGTATTGATTAGTGCCAATGCTTTTTTTAAAACTTTTAATAATGAAGCGATATGGGTTTTAGATTTTTTCGGCGAAAAAAATATGGCGCTGGCGTTAGGAGCACTATCATCATTAATTCTTCTGGCTATTCAAAAAAAAGGTGATAAAAAAGGCCTTACTTCCTCAGTACAAACTGCCTTAATGAGTGCTGGCGTTATAATATTAATTACATCGGCCGGCGGGGCATTTGGAGCAATGCTTCAGCAAACGGGGATCAGTTTGAGAATTGGCGAGCTGACAAAAGACTATCAAATGGCATTGATTCCTTTGGCCTTTCTAATTACAGCAGTAGTGAGAACGGCACAAGGGTCTGCAACTGTAGCCATGATAACAGCATCTGGTATATTAGCGGGAATGGCTACTACAATATCATTGGAATACCACCAACTGTATATTGGGCTTGCAATTGCCTGCGGATCAAAACTTATCCCATGGATGAATGACAGCGGTTTCTGGATCGTATGTAAGATGAGTAACCTAACTGAAAAAGAGGCGCTTAAGACATTTTCACCCTTATTAATGATCATGGGGATAGTAGGGCTTATAGTAATTCTTATAGCCGCCAGTATTTTTCCTCTTGTTTAAATTTAACAGTTTTAAAACCTCAAAAAATGAAAGATAATAAACATATAAATCGAAGAAAGGCAATCTCGTCTTTGATAAAAACCTCTCTTGGAACAACTGCAGTAGTTGGATCGATGGGTTCGATTGTTACCGGGTGTGAATCAACAGATGGTAAAGAACAAACGAAACCTGATGTAAAACCTATGCTCATGAAGGTTGGATGCCAGCATGGCGGAACTGGTAAAGAAAACCTGGAATTTCTGGCCAGACATGCAGTATTCAATATGGATGGGGGTTCACCTAAACTTATTGAAGGCGTTGGATGGGACTTGGATGATTCAATGGCCAAAAGGGAAGCTTGTGAAAAATATGGAATAAGTTTGGATGCCTATCATTTACCACTCTCATCCGCAGGTATTGAAAACATTTCCACACCAAATATCATGCTGGGCAAAAGCCCTGAAAGAGATCGTGAAATTGAAATGATCCAGCAAATGATCTCAGTTGCAGGCAAAACAGGGGTCGGTACACTCAACTATAATGCCATAATTCATGTGATATTGAGAACTGGTAGAACAGTTGACCCAAAACGAGGTAATGCATCTTATAGTACCTGGGATTATGAGGAAGCTGTGAAACGCAATGAGCCGAAAACCATTGCGGGTGATGTGTCTATTGATATGATATATGAACGGATTACCTATTTTCTTGATAGGGTACTTCCGGTTGCAGAGGAATATAATGTTCGATTAGCAAATCACATTGCTGACCCTCCGGCGCCCGTCGGTTATCGCGGAATCACACGATGGAATAGCCCGGATGTATTTGAGGGTATCAAAAGATTTGCGCAGCTATATGACAGCCCGTCCCATGGATTTAACCTTTGCCTGGGATCCACCGCCGAGGGATTGAAGGATCCAAGAACAGAAATTTTGCCCATAATAAAATGGGTTGGAGAACGGAAGCAGATTTTCAACATCCATTTACGAAACATAAAAGGAGGATGGAATTATTTTCAGGAAGTGTATCCTGATAACGGTGATATGGATTTCGCAGAAATCATCAGGGCATTGAAGAATGTCGGTTATGATAAAATGGTAATGCCTGATCACATACCTCAGCATGATGACCCTGCCAGTGGCCTGCAGGGCCATGCATTTGCATTCGGATACATTAAGGCACTTATTGATGTAATTGGGAAAGAAGTTTAAAAGACTTTGTACGTTCCAAACTACTGGAATCAATTCCGGTAGTTTGCTGTTTTAGTCCAAAATAAGTTGAGTGGCAACCTTACTATAATCCAATTTAAGCTCCTCCTGGGTGACCCACTTGATTCCTCCCAAAATATGATTTTGAAAGGCTGGGTTATCATAATATTCGATCTTGTGTCCGAGAGAGGTATGCCATTGCCTACCACCATCAAACTCGTGACACCAGCTAATTGGAAAGTAGTTGCCGAAGACCTGCCCTGGATACTCATCTTTCTGTTCATCTTCAACAGTTCTAAGATCAGCAGCAAGAAGAACATTTATATCCGGATTTAAATGTTTGAGGTAATAACATTCATCTTCCCAGGCCCATACATCCGGTA
The DNA here is from genome assembly GCA_027592755.1 of Bacteroidota bacterium. Lineage (GTDB taxonomy): Bacteria > Bacteroidota > Bacteroidia > Cytophagales > Cyclobacteriaceae > JAJCYL01. The sequence goes on from JAQCLE010000008.1 coordinate 5,256, forward strand.
AATGGGAAGTCGAGGGATTGTCGGAATCGATTCGCTTGATGTCAAAAGTTTGCCCTCCAGGGGCATGCCTGTAGAATGTCCCACCGACATTTTTCCAAAACCATGGCCATTGCCTTTCAGAACCGCATGCAGAGTGAATGGTTACCAGCCTGCCTCCAGCTTGAATGTACCTTTGAAAGGCCAATTTTTGCTTGTCCGTATCAAAAGCCTCATTATTCGTGTTTGAAAAAACCAGGGCATCATATCTTTTCAGGTTTCCCTCATTCATCACCTGAGGATCATTGGAAACGTCAACCACAAACCCGATTGAAGTTGCTTTTCCCTTAATCATTTCAATGCTTTTGGCTATGTTATCGTGCACGTAACCTTCTCCGTTTTTGGTATAGACCAATAATCTTTTCTCGCTTTGCACTTGCCTGGAGAATGAGAATAAGCTTGCGAGTGTCATTCCAACGATCAGAATAACTATTGTATTTTTCACATTTATCTTAGTTTGATTCGACACACTCTTAAATTATAAAAGTACAGATTCATTGTAACAATTACCCTCTTTGCTTTAATATGATCGCCACATATCTACGGTTCCCAAAATTTGTGAGATTTAACGTTTCGTATAATTGAAAGCCATTTTTCCATGTTAAATTAACATGAATGTTATCGAATGAATATGCTTAATAAGCAGAAATATTATAGGGAACCATCTGTTTTCAGACCGGAAAATCTTCTACGAGAAGCAAGAAGGCAGAAATTGACCATGGATTGCAAGATCCCTGGTGTGTGCGTACTTGATCCTGATGGAGACATTGTAGATTTCCTGATCAAGTCTGGAAAGGCAACATTAAACAAATGCTGGTCTTGCTATCATACGCAAATGTATGAGTTTGATAATCAATGGATAAAGATTGGAATCATAGGTCGTGCTGTTGGCGCTTCATTTGCAGTTTTGTTGGCTGAACAAATGTTTGTCTCCGGGTGCGAATTACTCATCAGTATGACTTCTGCGGGCATTGTAACCCCCCCTCCAGAAGGTGCCAGGTTTATTTTAATAGAAGAGGCACTAAGGGATGAGGGAACAAGTTACCACTACTTACCGCCAGATGAAACTGCGTCCATTGATACGGAACTGCTCAGTCAATTACAATCGCTGACTAGTAGAACAGACCTTGCTACTGCCATAGGAAACAGTTGGACCACCGATGCGCCATATCGTGAAACCAAAAGAGCAATTGAATATGCCAAAAGTAAAGGTATCACAGCTGTTGAAATGGAAGCCTCAGCTCTTTATGCTTTTGCCAAAGTTCGCAATAAACGCGTGGTCTGTTTTGCTCACCTTACCAACAACATGGCACAGGAGGGCGAAGATTTTGAAAAAGGAGTTGAGAGCGGAAGTCTTGATTCACTGGAAGTAATTTATCAGACAATTGCCTGTTTAATGTAAAAAGGATCCATTGTTTCAGATGGTCTAAAATGGATGATTTAGATTTTTGGCCTCAATATCACGAATTTCAGCCGCCAGGGTGACGGCCATATTCCTGACGATGGTTTCTATATTGCGGCGTCCATGTAATACGGTTGCTATGATTATTCCTTCTTTATTGGGTTGGTAAATGGCAAAATGCTGTTTTGTGGGGGCCATGTAAAATGGAAAGGAGCGATCATACCTTAACCTTCCTATTTCCGGTTTATTGGCGATTTTATTGAAAGTGTGGAAAAGATCATTCATGTAAGTATCGGTCTGATATTCTCCCCATTTTCTCAAAGAGTAGTCTTCAATATTTAGTAGGTCAATATTGGCACGCCTGGTGAGAAAAAATTTGGCCATTCCCTATTTCCACCCCTCGGCCTCTTTCTGTATAAATAGCTCCTTGTCTTTTTTCCATTCGCCAGTTGATTGAAAAAAACGACCTCCATCGATGTCTTCAAAACCTTCGATTATAGCAGAATATATATGCGACGCATCACTTTCCATATCCCGCCTTATAAGGGATCGGATATATTCGCTTGGTGTTTCAAATAAACCGTTCGATCCCACCATACGATCAACATGTTCTGCCAAAGGTTTAGGTAATCGTGCATTCACCCTATCTGACATGGCTTTTATTTTTTTGTTCCTATCGGTAAAAATACTAAATGTCGCAATAAATGTCAATCTTGTCGCCAACAGGGTGAGGGCTATAAATCTCAGCCCTCGCCATAAGTACTCTATTTCCAATGAATTATAAGTGAAGTATTACAGTTTGGACTGGTTTACCAATTGTCCTCCATCTACGACAAGAAATTGGCCGGTTGTTGTAGGTGCATCTTCAATCAGATAGACGATGCTTTTGGCAATGTCTTCGGGCAAAGAGGTTCGGCCAATAATCGTTTGTTTTTCAATACTCTTTTTCACGGTTTCGTACCTGTCGCCAAGAAAACCCTTTGTCCATCTGCCCTGGATAAATCCGGGGCAGACCGCATTTACCCTTACTTCGGGAGCCAAAGCATGTGCCAGTGACAGCGTCATGGTTGATAGTGCTCCCTTGGAGGCTGCATAAGCGATTGAACTTCCAACCCCGGAAATGGCGCTGATGGAGGAAGTATTAACAATGCATCCTTTTACTGACTTGAGATAGGGCGCTGCATACTTCGACATTTGATAAGCTCCCACTACGTTTACTTCGTACAAATCAAGAAAATCTTTTTTGGAAAGACCTTCAAGATTTCCATAATCACAAAATCTGGTCGTACCCGCGTTATTTACCAGCGCATCAAGCCGACCCCATCTTTTTATGGTTTGTGAAACCATATTTGCACTCTGTTCATCAGAGGACACATCAGCTTCAATAATCAGAAAATCGGCGCCGTTTGATTTACAAAGCTTGGCCGTGTCTTCAGCTTCTGTTTTGCTTCTAGAATAGTTAATAACTACATTCCAACCCCTCCGGGCCAGTAAAATCGCTGTAGCTGCTCCAACACCTGTAGCCGAGCCCGTGATAATTGCAACCTTAGAATTATTCATATTACTAATTCTTTTAAGTATCTATTCGATCAAATTGACTAATGCCAAAATTGGAAAATATATTGACAATACCTTATCGTATTTTCGCATGAAACCTACACTTAAATATGAAATCCCACTTCCAATCCTACCCGGTAATGCTGACGCCATTTATAGTAAATGGCGAAATTGATTTTAATGCATTGAGGCAACTGGTGGAGTACTATGTAGCCACGGGGTCAACCGGCTTGTTTGCCAATTGTCTTTCGAGTGAAATGTTTCAGTTGACCGATGAAGAACGCATTCAGATTACAAAAACTGTAGTTGATCAGGTTAAGGGCAGGCAGAAGGTATTGTCAACCGGCACATTTGGCTATGACCAGGAAAGGAATATTGATTTCATCAAAAGAATTCATGGAACAGGTACCTATGCAGTCATAATGAATTCAAACCAGCTGGCTATGCAGTCGGAATCTGATGAAGTATTGAAAAAGAACATGGACCAAATCCTAGCTTCGACTGGGGATATTCCCTTGGGAGTTTATGAATGTCCGGTTCCCTATAAGCGCCTTGTATCCCCACAATTGTTAGGATGGCTGGGACAAACGGGAAGGTTTGCTTTCCTGAAAGATACCTGTTGTAATCTCGATCAAATAAAACTTAAACTTCAGGCGGTTGAAGGAACACGACTTCAAATTTACAATGCCAATATTTCAACAGGTATGAGTTCAATACAATTTGGGGCTAAAGGTTTAGCATCTACAGCTTCAAATTTTTATCCCGAATTAATACAATATCTGGCTCAAAATCCAAACCTTGAGAATAAGGAATCCAATAAGATAAATACTTTTATAACCCTTATGGATTCATTGATTCACGAGTATTATCCCATGTCAGCCAAGTATTTTATGCAATTAAGGGGGATGAAAATCAGTACATTGACCCGGACTCCTGTTGGCCATTTTACCCATCAGGATTTCGTGAAGTTTGATAAATTGTTTGAGGCATTTGGAATATTATCTGAAGAATTGGAAATTGAAGTTTACCGATTTTAGTTCTTAAGGTGCATGTCGTTGATTTAGTTGTTTTCTTACTCTACATGATAGGTGTCATCATGGTCGGCAGTTTGTTTTATCGTAAGAACAAAACTGTATCGGCATTTACATTAGGTGACAGTAAAATACCTGGTTGGGTTGTTACCATGTCTATTTTTGCCACTTTTGTTAGCAGTATTAGCTATTTGGCGCTTCCGGGCATTGCTTTTCAGGGAAATTGGAATCCGTTTATCTTTAGCCTTTCATTGCCAATTGCGGCATTGTTTGCCATAAAAGTGTTTGTTCCGTTATATCGAAGGATAAACAGCCCCTCGGCCTACACCTACCTGGAGCAACGGTTTGGACCATGGGCACGCGTTTACGCATCTACCATGTATCTTTTAACTCAATTGATGCGCATAGGCACTATTTTGTATTTGATGGCGCTTACGCTTAATGCGGTATTTGGATGGAACATAGCCATCACAATTGTTGTCACAGGCCTAGTAGTGGTGATTTATTCGACGCTTGGGGGAATTCAGGCGGTTGTTTGGACGGATGCCATCCATGGAATAATATTGATTACCGGAGCGATAGTCTGTGTCCTTTTTATTTTGTTCGACATGCCCGGGGGGCCTGGTCAGGCAATCAACATTGCCATTGAAAACAACAAGTTCAGTTTAGGAAGTTTTGGGTTTGATCTGTCACAACCAACTTTTTGGGTAGTGCTGGTTTACGGTATTTTCATCAACCTTCAGAATTTTGGAATTGACCAGAATTATGTTCAGCGCTATATGATAGCGAGTACAGAAAGAGAAGCTCAAAAATCAGCTTTTTGGGGTGGCATGTTGTACATCCCTGTATCGATGATTTTTCTGTTTATCGGCACCGCCTTGTTCGCCTATTACCAATCGGGAGCAGCCAATCTTCCTGTTGAATTGCAAGACATTGCCAAGAGTGACCGGGTATTCCCTTTTTTTATCGTCAGTCAGTTGCCTCGTGGTATTACGGGCTTACTGATCGCTTCTATTTTTGCAGCAGGCATGAGCACTATATCCACCAGCTACAACAGTGCATCTACTGTTTTTCTCACAGATTATTATGAGAAATATGTTAAAGTGGAAGTTTCTGACAAACAGAAAATGCGGGTTCTCTATACTTCATCTCTGATTATCAGCATTGTTGGAATCTGTGTTGGAATTGCCATGATCAATGTTAAAAGTGCTTTGGATGTCTGGTGGAAACTCGCTTCTGTTTTTAGTGGAGGAATGTTAGGACTGTTCCTGCTTGGAGTTTTTTCAAAACAAAAAAATGTCAATGGAGCTGTCCCGGGAGTGGCGGTTGGTTTGCTGGTAATTCTATGGTTGAGCTTTTCTAACCTGTTTTTGGGTGAGGATGCCATTGGGAATCAATTCCACACATATCTTACCATTGTATTTGGAACATCCGCTATATTTCTGGTAGGCTTTACAATTGGTATGTTCAGTGAAAATAAAAATCAATCGGATGAACTTCTTTAGTCAAAAATCAAACAACAGGTTGTTGGTTTTTCAACGCTTAATTCTCGGTTATTTATTTTTTGCTTCAGGATGGGCCTTGGCCCAGGACTTAGTCATTCCCGAGCTTGCCAAAGTAGGAGCGGGAGGCTTGCTGAAAAGTGAATTGATTTATGCATTGCATAACAAACCAACACCGCAATGTCATGCCTCAACTATTGAGGAAATTGATGGAGGATTGATTGCTGCCTGGTTTGGTGGGAAACATGAGAAAAATCCTGATGTGGGAATATGGGTATCCCGGAATGTGACGGGGCGCTGGTCATCTCCAATTGAGGTTGCAAACGGAGTCCAAAACGAAGAATTGCGCTACCCTTGTTGGAACCCGGTACTTTTTCAACCAAAAGAGGGGCCTTTGTTGCTGTTTTATAAAGTCGGACCAAGTCCTTCAGAGTGGTGGGGAATGCTGACTACTTCAGAAAATGATGGATTGACGTGGTCCGATCCGCGGAAATTAGGCAGAGGAATACATGGTGACCTGTTAGGCCCGATTAAAAATAAACCGGTGCAGTTGGATAACGGAACTATAATATGCCCTACGAGCATTGAGTATGAAGATGAGCAAAACGATGATTTCTGGAGGGTATTTTTCGAAAGCACAACAGACAATGGCAAAACGTGGGAAGTGACCGATTACGTCAACGATGGGATTGAGTTTGATGCCATTCAGCCCAGCATCATTTTCTACCCGGGAAATAAAATGCAGATTCTTTGCCGGACAAGACAAGATGTGATTGCTCAAAGCTGGTCAGCAGACATGGGTAAAACGTGGTCGAAGATGACTGCCACGAGTCTTCCTAACCCGAGTGCAGGGACGGATGCAGTTACGTTGAAAGATGGGCGGCAACTCCTGGTGTACAACCATACTACTAATGACGGCCCGCAACCCAATGACAGGAATATGTTGAATCTGGCCATTTCAACTGATGGTGCTAATTGGAAGCCTGTTTTGACGCTTGAGAACAAACCAGCACGCTCCGGTTACTCCTACCCGGCGATCATCCAGGCTTCCGATGGATTGGTGCATATTACTTATACTTATCTCAGGGAATCAGTCAAGCATGTAGTGATTGACCCAAAAGAATTATAATTGGTTGAATTCAAAATTGCAATACTCAAAAAAAACCGTCATTCTGAGGCTTAGGAGTGGTGTTAGGGTGGAAAGCCGTGAGAATCTCATTTATTGGAGACTCTCACGCCATTTTTCTCGGCACATCCTCAAAAATGGCTCAGAGTGACGTTGTTAGCTTTTTTTGGATTTTGCAAGTGTCATAAAATACCCTTTAGATCAACAACATCCATGTCCGTGAACGCCTTGTTTTCGCCGGCCATGGCCCAAATGAAGTGATAATTACTGGTTGCGGCCCCTGCGTGAATAGACCACTCTGGAGAGATGATAGCTTGATTATTTCTTACAACGACATGACGTGTTTCATCGGGAGTTCCCATAAAGTGCATTACGACTTCGTTTTCATTGAGATCAAAATAGAAATAGGTTTCCATTCGTCGGTGATGGGTATGTGGAGGGAAAGTGTTCCAGATACTTCCTTTTTTCAATTCAGTGAAGCCCATCACCAATTGACAACAGGGTAGGCAACCCTCATGTATGTATTGGTAGATTGTTCTTTCGTTGCAATTTGCTTTCGATCCCAGATCCACCTGGTTTGCATCAGTAATTTTCGCATGAGCTGCTGGAAGTTCCTTGTGGGCGGGGCAGGAGTTAGCATAGAATTGGGCTGGTGAAGTGGGGTCCTCACTTTCAAAGGATAATTTCTTATAGCCTTTACCGATGTACACGCATTCCTTATTTCTCAAAATAAAGGTCTCCTTATCCGCAATGATTTTTCCAACACCACCGATGTTAATCACACCTAATTCTCGCCTTTCCAAAAAGTAGGATGCCTTGGTAACATCTTCGAATGAAGGAAGGGTGATTGCTTTGGTTGTTGGCACAATGCCAATTACCATCATGCGATCGTACATCGAGTACACTGCTTTGATACCACCAGGTTTCATAAGGCCATCAATGAGGAAATGGTCTCTTAACTCCTGAGTTGTATAGTTTTTGACATCGTTAGGATGGCATGAAAATCGGACTTCTGTCATAACTTATTTATTTAATATTAGAACACTTTTTATTAAATACTATGTGCTCAATCCAGGATAAAGACTACCAAAAGGTAAAATACAGATGGGCACAATAATACACCAATACCGGTATAGAAAGTGGCGGTTAGTGCTCCATAGGGTACCAATTTTGGGTCAGTGGCAGCAAGACCTGCAGCCACGCCACTTGTTGTCCCGATCATCCCTCCAAAAATCATCGCTGTCCCGGGATTATCAAGTCCTATCTTTTTTGCCACAATTGGGGTGATTATCGTTACAAAAATTGTCTTGATCACACCGGCTGCAATACTGATCGCGATCAAATCTGAAGAAGCACCAATGGCTGCGCCTGTAATTGGGCCAACAATGTAGGTACAGGCCCCAGCTCCTATTGTTGTAAAGCTTTTTGCATCCGTATACCCAAGAGCATATCCAATCAAACCCCCAACGAAGAAAGTGACGGTAACCCCAATAATCAGGGATAAGGCACCGGCAATACCAGTTTTCCTGAGTTCTGATAAACTGGCGCCCATGGCCGTGGCCACAATGGTAAAATCACGGAGCATTGATCCACCCAAAAGGGCCATACCGGTGAACACCGGACAATTGGCGATCCCTTTATCCTCTCCGAAGTAAGCGAATACCAGGGCAGCAATGATAGCAATGGCAACACCCGGAATTCTTCTATTGAGGAGCCTTCTTGATATGAATTCTGCAACCAGCATCATAATCCCAACAACCAGGAAAGCCACGATTAGGCCATTCATATTGAACAGGTTATCTAATATGTCAATGCCAATCATTCGATTTGATGGTTTGAAAGATTCTATCGAAATTGCTTTTAATATTGTGCATTTGCTATATGAGTTTATTGTTTGTTTTCACTCTTAATATACTCATTATCAAGCAGATGCACTCATTTTTTACCCCTTATAATCTCTAATTTCTAATTCACACAACTGTTTAAGATATATAAATTATTGATCTATCTGATACTGGCCATAATATCCGTGCTGGCATCCTGTTCTCAAACAAGAGAGCCTGACCGACCTAATATCCTGTTTTGCATCTCAGACGACCAAACCTGGGTTCACACTTCATTTGGAGGTGAAAAAGCAATAACGACGCCTGCCTTTGATCGGATTGCAAGTGAAGGTATATATTTCAATAATGCCTTTTCCGCATCTCCATCCTGCTCACCTTCCCGGGGGGCTATCATTACCGGACAGGAAATGTGGAGGTTGGGAGAAGCGGCACAACTTTTCAGTGCAGTACCCAAAGAACTGGAAGAAATTAGCTTCCCTTTATTGCTAAAGAAGAGTGGTTATCGGATTGGATACACTCAAAAAGGTTGGGCTCCAAATGATTTTAAAGTACATGGTTGGGTGCAGAATCCTCTGGGAGAGACGTACAACACGCACCAGCTTTCAGCACCAACAAGCGGGATCGTAGCGAATGACTATGCGGCCAACTTTGAGCGTTTTCTTGATGCCCGTGTCGATGACGAGCCATTTTTCTTTTGGTTCGGCAGCTCTGAACCTCATCGTGCCTTTGAGGCAAATTCCGGATCAGAAAACGGTGTGGATCTTTCCAAAGTTCGGGTACCTGGGTTCCTGCCAGATGTTCCCGAAATCAGAAACGATATTGCCGATTACTTGTATGAAATAAAATGGATAGACAATCATCTAGGAAAGATGATTGCGACGCTTGAAGAAAAGGGACTGCTTGAAAATACCATTATCATAGTGACCAGCGACAACGGGATGGCCTTTCCAAGCGCTAAAAACAACATGTACGAATATGGTTTACACATGCCTTTGGCCATTCGCTGGCCTGGTGGTATTGACGCTGGCGGGAGAATCGTAGAAGACTTAATCAGTCTGACAGACCTGGCGCCAACCCTGCTAAAGTGCGCCGGAGTAGAAGTGCCGGAAGCAATGACCGGCAGAAGCATGTTGGATATTTTCAATGCCTCGACGGATCGACAGGACGACGAAAAAAGGCAATTTGTTTTTGCCGGAAAAGAACGTCATACAGTCTGTAGAGAAGGAGACTTATCTTACCCACAGCGGTCTGTAAGGGATATGCAATTCCTTTACATTCGTAATCTTGAGCCGGACAGGTGGCCAGCTGGCTCACCAACAGATAAATCGGCACATGGCTGGCTTTATGGAGACATTGATGCGTCACCCAGCCAGGACTATCTTTTCGGTCATTATGACGATCCCGATATTAGGGAGTTTTCTGTAATGGCCATGGCTAAACGTCCCTACGAAGAATTTTATGATGTGATCAAAGATCCTTTTTGCATGACAAACCTTATTGCTGACCAGAATTTCGCCAATGATCGAGAAAGATTATCAGAAGCCCTTGATGATTACCTGATTGAAACGGAGGATCCTAAATCTTTGACTGGAAAATCCATTTGGGATGACTTCCCTTATTATTTTAATAACCCGGAAGGAGTGGTGCCCTATAGTAATTTAGTTATTAACGAATAGATCAAAAGTCTGAAATAATGAATCGTATTAAAATCTTACTGTCTCTTATCCTGACGATTTTTTATATGGGAAGCGTAGTGGTTGCCCAATTCGGGCCCATTGGATATGATTTTGGTGATCCCTACATAGAATTTAACAACCTCAGATTTGCGGTGCGTCTATCCACAGAAAGCAATATTTATTGTCCCGATAAAAGCAGCGTTGTGATATCAACCCCATCGCCAGACCAAATAGTGGTCTCCTCCAAGGTATTATCATCAGCTGGAGGGCAGCTAACTATAAATGGTTACCTCGAAATGACAATTACAAAGGTCGGTAATAATCGAATGTCGGTATCCACCAAAGGATCACATCCCACTGAAATTGCTAAAACTATCCAGGTATTGGTCAAGGGGATTGATGTGAAATCATTCGTATCAGAATACCATCAAGCCAAAGGCGTCAATGAATTTGTAAAAAAGGACATAATGGTCAGCTATCCCTCAAGGAGTGCCACAATGCCGCTCGTATTTATTACCACGCCGACGGAAGAGTGGTTTGTACTATCAAAAGACAAAGAGTTACGCCGTAAAGCATTTGCCTGTTCTTATGATCATTTGACAAAAGAACCCGTTGTGCTACTCAGTCATGATGAAGATGCCAGGAAACGCTTGAAGTATATAGAATCTCCGGACTGGATAATTGGCTCTGGTGAAACAAGACTTAATGTTGTTGAAGAAAGGTGTGAGGATTTAGAAAAGAATTTCAATTTAATCCCATACAAAGAAAAAGCTGATATAAAATGGATTGATGAATTGAAAGTAGTCTCATTTTTTCATGGTATCCACTGGACCGGCCATATGTTCAATACCTATGAGCAAATAGGAGATCAGATAGAATGGATTTGCGAAACAGTCGATGGAAAAAATGTTTTGGCATTTTTGCCAGCATGGGATGGTCGATATTATGGTACCTATCCGGAGCACAAACCGGATGAACGTATGGGCGGCGAAGAGGGCCTTAAGAAATTGGTGGAGCGATCACACAAATTGGGTGCAAAAGTGGTACTGATGTTGGGTGGTCCGAACTTGTCCACTTTTAAGTTTTTAAAAGAAAACGACATGATGGATGCAGCATTGAAAGGTGCTGATGGATATCCTCAGGTTCAAAATTGGCTGGATTGGAATATCGATCTCTCAATCGAAACAATGGGGCTGATCATGAATTTTGGAAATCCTAAATATCGGGATTACATGATCAATAAAACGTCAGAACTATTCGATGATTTTGATGTTGATGGTGTTTTTCTTGATGGTGCACTGCGCTGGGACAATAGCCCCGATTACTCTTCGTATGAAGGATTGATAGAATATACATCAAGGCTCCGCCGAAAGCATCCATCAAAAATGTTGATGGGCGAAGATGGCTATGATGTGATTTACGGCTTGTTCGATATGTTTCACACTTCAGGAGGACCTATGGGTCTGGAAAACTTCATGTTGAGGTATGCACGTCAATTTTATTATCTGTCATATCCTGCTGAGAATGGAAGTGCAGGTGTCCATGAAATTGGGTGGTCCAATGATTCACCAACAATTATTAACGCCCAACCGGATTTCACAATCCCGACTATCTCAATGCTCAACGGCATCATCGATACTCATGGAGAAACAATTAAGAAAAAATTAATTGAATATAAAAAATGGAGGCTTAAAGAAACCCCAATAATGGATTAGAGGACAATTTTAGGAGTATGAAGTACGAAATCAATTGTAAAATGCACTGATAAGGAGATGAATGATTAAATTGTCTCTTTGTACTTAAAAATGTTTTCTATTTTAAATCAGATTAATCCTCCGTTTCCCTATGTCTTTATCTTTAGAACGAATGCCTTACCGAAGTTTACTACTGGTAATTCTTTATTTCACTGCCTGTACACCTAATCAGATCACTGAGGTTAAATCACAAAAAGATGATCCAGCTTTCGATTATCCAATAAAGCCAGTGGTCTTTACTGAAGTCTATATTAATGATAATTTTTGGGCACCACGATTGGCGACTAATCGTAGCGTGACCATACCTTATAATTTTAAAAAAAGTGAAGAAACTGGTCGAATAAGAAACTTTGCAATAGCTGGAGGATTGGAGGAAGGTGAATTTGAAGGAATTTTTTTTAATGACTCCGACGTTTTTAAGATCATTGAAGGAGCCAGTTATTCACTTCAAGTATATGACGATTCTGAGTTGGAAAATTATCTGGATGATTTAATTATCAAAATAGCTGCTGCTCAGGAAGAAGATGGCTATTTGTACACAAATCGAACAATTGACCCATCAAAAGCTACAGATGGAGGGGGTAAGGCAAGATGGACAAATTTGAAAGTACACCATGAACTTTACAATGTCGGTCATATGTATGAAGCTGCCGTAGCACATTTTCAAGCAACCGGTAAGCGAAGCCTTTTAGATGTGGCGATTAAAAATGCAGACCTGATCAACGAGGTATTTGGTTCTGGAAAGAATATGGGTGTTCCCGGCCACCAGGAAATAGAAATTGGTCTGGTTAAGTTGTATCGGGTGACGGGCCAGTTAAAATACCTGGACCTTGCCAAATTCTTTGTTGATCAACGTGGGAATCAGGAAGGGCATGACCTCTATGGTGCATACGCACAAGATCACGTTCCATTGGCTGAACAGGAGGAGGCTGTTGGTCATTCAGTCAGGGCGTGTTATTACTATGCCGGCGCAACAGATGTTGCAGCATTAACTGGAGAAACAGCCTATGATGGGGCTTTGGATAAGATATGGAAAGATATAGTCCATGAGAAAATATATCTCACTGGTGGAATTGGTGCCGAACCCAAGCATGAAGGATTTGGCCCCGATTATGAATTGCCCAATGAGACGGCTTACACAGAAACCTGTGCTGCAATCGCATTGATGCTCTGGAATCATCGCATGTATTTGAGGAGCGGAGAAGTCAAATACATGGATGTCTTTGAAAGAACCTTATACAATGGTTTTTTGGCAGGTGTTTCTTTTGAAGGCAATACATTCTTTTATCCTAATCCTCTTGAGGTCGATGGTGTTTCCAAATTTAATCAGGGAGTCTGCGGTAGGTCACCATGGTTTGATTGCTCTTGTTGCCCTGTCAATGTTGTGCGGATATTACCTTCCTTACCAGGATATATTTATGCAACAAAAGGCGCAAATGTTTACGTCAATCTTTATTTAGGAAATAGCGCTGAAATAGAAATTGGAGATCAAAAACTTGAACTATCTCAAATCACGAATTATCCATGGGACGGTAAGGTTGAAATCTTAATTGAAAATGAAAAAAATGTTGAAGCTGGTTTTAAATTGAGAGTTCCCGGATGGGTTCGTAATGAAGTTATGGATGGAGACCTTTATAAATTTGTTGATGGTCAAAATCCGGAAGTAGCAGCTTTTGTGAATGGTGAGCCAATTGAAATGAATTCAGATGATGAATATATTTCGATAAATTCCAGAGGATGGGAAAAGGGGGATAAAATAGAATTACAATTTGATATGCCAGTTAGGAAGGTTGTTAGTCATCAATTAGTTGAAGCCAATACGGGTAAAATGGCTATTGAGAGAGGCCCGCTAGTCTATTGTGCGGAAGCGGTAGATAATCCAAATGGTGTTCTGAATCTCACCATATCCGAGAACGACATGATGAATTTTCAATTTGACGAGGACTTATTCGGTGGAACTGGAAAAATAACAAGTGACAAAGGACTAACAGTGATACCGTATTACGCCTGGGCACATCGGGAAATGGGTGAGATGGCAGTGTGGTTGGCGGGAAAATAGGTATGGCACCGGTTAAATCAGATGATAACTTTTTCTTAGTCACTGGCTTAATCGGATTTAGTCACGACTTCATAGTCTCGTAATTCTAATGACCATAATCATATCATTCCGGCATTAAGATTATAATTTACAGCTCAACTAATTTGTTTTTTAACTCGCTTATCGAATATTGTGAAACACTCATGGCTAAAAAAAACAAGCGATTATTAATTACTACAGGTGGCGGCGACTGCCCCGGATTAAATGCTGTGATCAGAGGCCTTTGCAAACGAGCACAGCATGAAGGTGGTTGGACAATTTTGGGGAGTGTTGAAGCTTATACCGGGGTATTGAAAGATCCCATTGAAGTTGTTGAACTTACCAATGAAAAAATTGCCGGAATTCATGTAAAAGGCGGCACTATTCTCAGGAGCACGACCAAGGGTGGACCTTTCACCTGGCCGGTCCTCAATCCCGATGGCACATGGGTAGCAGTCGACCGTTCTGATGAATTGATCAAGCGATTGAAGGATTTGAAAATAGATGCTGTAGTAAGTATTGGAGGTGATGGATCTCAAAAAATTTCCCAAAAACTTTTTGAAAAAGGAGTAAATATTGTAGGTGTTCCCAAGACCATTGACAATGACCTCTCGTCGACAGATTTCTCATTTGGTTTTCAGACCGCAGTTCAGATCGCAACTGATAGTTTTGACAAGATTGTCACCACCTCAGAGAGTCACAATCGGGTTATTATTATTGAAGTGATGGGCAGGAATGCCGGCTGGATTGCATTGTACACCGCGGTGGCAGGAGGAGCGGAAGTCTGCCTGATACCTGAAATTCCCTATGACATCAATGAGGTAGTACGCCGGATTGAAAACCGGTACGTCAATGGTAGGGGATTTGCAAACATCGTGGTGGCGGAAGGAGCCAGACCAGTGGAAGGAACAGTGGTTGCCAGGAAAAGTGACGAAACCGGTTATGAGAACCTTCGGTTGGGTGGTATCGCCCACCAACTTACACATCAAATGAAAGGGGCCGGTTGCAAGGCAGATATTCGGGAAGCTGTGCTGGGCCATGTTCAAAGGGGAGGTTCACCCAATGCTTTCGACCGTGTATTAGCGCTGCAATTTGGTGTAAAAGCTTTTGAAATGGTTCTTGCCAAAGAATTCGGTAAGTTGGTGACCTATAAGAACAATGACATCGTAACGGTTCCGATTAAGAATGCCATTGCTAAATATAATTATGTAAACCCGAAATCCTATCTGGTCAAAGCGGCAAAAGGATTGGGCATCTCTTTTGGTAACTGAGTTTGTTAACATTTCTTCATGTAATTTTTAAAGCCAATATGAGCACACCTGTACAAAAACAATTCATGAAGTCCGCCATCTTACTGGTGATGATAACTTTATTGACCAGTTTGGTTTTTGGTCAGGACAAAACACTTCTTAAGCAGCTGGAACAGAGCCGATTTCTAAGGAGCGTGATGGAGGTGGATTCCAATGATGCGGGAATGACAAGATGGGTAAAAAAGGAGGTGGAACAGTCCAGGATATTACCACTGGCTGAGGATTTTTATGCTTTAAAAACCAAGGGTCCTGGCACCATAGAAATAGATCATGACATAGCAAGATCAAAGAGTGGAAGTGTACTGTTGGAAACACCCGCATCACTTGGCGTCAAAAATCCCAGCAACCGCAGTTATGCTTCTGCTGAAATGATCAGGCCTTTAAAGGGCGAAGATCTTAGAGGATTTAATCGTTTTTCGGTATGGGTATATGCTGATACACCTGGTTTCTATTCTGTTTTTGTCGGCTCTACCTTATACAACGAAGGCGAGCATATTATGCCCACACCCGGAAGATTCGAAGGCCAACATTTTGTAACTGTATATCCCCATAAATGGCAGCAGATAATCTGGGAAATTCCTGACCTATACCGCGACTCAGTGACTGGTTTTTCTGTTCATTTGATGCTTGGCGGTTCTCCAATGGGGGCTTCCGACAGGATGAAATTGTACATAGACGACATGCGAATTGAGAAGGTTGTAGCAGAGAACAGCAGAGGATTCAACTTAAGGAACAATGCAATTGCATATAGTCACAGTGGTTATAAGTTGGGTTCAAGAAAACAGGCATTGGTGCAGAAAATAGCGAATCCCAAATTTCAGCTTATTAACGAAAAAAATAAGATCGTATTTACAGGAGAGGGCATAAAATTGGATAGCGGTTTTGTTCAACTGGATTTCAGCAGTTTTAATACGGAAGGATATTATACACTAAAAATAGACAACAGGGTAACCAAACCTTTTGCAATAGGAGATGAGGCCTGGCTGGCTACAGCTTGGCGAACACTGAATTTTTTCTTTGCAGAAAGATGTGCCTATGATCAACCTGGGATACACCAGGCATGTCATCAGGATGTGGTTTGTGTCCATCCTGATGGTCGCCGAATTCCAGTGAATGGAGGCTGGCACGATGCTGCCGATCTTACACAGGGTGTTGGTAATACCGCACGTGGTGGAATGGCTATGCTGGAGTTGGCCAAAGCGGTTCAGGATAAAAACGTAAAACTGTATGAGCGTCTTTTGGAAGAAGCCAGATGGGTTTTGAACTGGATCATGCAGACACGTTTTGGAGATGGCTACCGGGATGGTGGGTTAATCATTGGTATTTGGACCGATAACATTACTGGTACCAAAGATGACATAGAAACGAAAGCTACAAATAATCCATTCAACAATTTTATCGCCGCTTCTTATTGTGCCATGGCGGTTCCATTGTACCAAAATGAGGATCCGGTATTTGCACGCTGGTGCCGTAACAGTGCCATTGAAGATTTCAAATTTGCCAATGAGATGTTGGGCATGTTTGTAACCAATAAGAACGAAGTAGAATTGTATTCACATGCATTGGTATCAGCCATGATATTATACCGAATCACCCAAGAACAATCCTACCTGGATTGGGCCGTACAATATGCCAATGTAGTAATGGACTGTCAACAAAAGGAAAGACGTAATGAATGGGCTGTACCATTGCATGGCTTCTTTTATGAATCACGAAAAAAGGAGCGGATTCTTGAATTTTTCCACCGGAGCAATGAGGAACTCATGGTACAGGGATTAAGTATGTTGCTTACTTATGCACCTAATCACAGAAATGCTCCTGACTGGAAAGCATCTTGCCTGGCATACGCCGATTACCTTCATGACATTTCAAAAATGATCAGCCCATATGGCATTCTTCCTGCCGCCGTATATGAATTAAATAACGCTGACTTCTCAGGTATTTATCACGAAGGTGATAGAGTAGGTATGCCTTCAATGGAAGAATACAATGCCCAGGTCCAAAACGGTATTCCGCTGTCAGAAAAGTTTTACCTGCGCCGTTTCCCGGTGGCTTACCAGTTTCGCGGATTCCATGGCGTGCTTTTGGGTAAGGCAAAAGCTGCATTTATGCTATCAAGTATACTGAAAGACAAGAACTTAAAAGATATTGCAACACGGCAACTGGAATATATTGTTGGCTATAATCCATTCGCCATAAGTACAATTTATGGAGATGGATATGACTATCCTCCGCTATATGGAGCTTATGCAGGAGATGTGGTTGGAGCCGTGCCTGTAGGAATTGAAACTTTTGAAAATGACGATGAGCCTTATATGCCCATGCAGGTAAACGCAACCTATAAGGAAATATGGACACATACCACAGCGGGTACCATTTGGTCACTTGCCATGTTGTTTAAGGATTAAGGTTTATAGATAATTCTGTCAAGTTGGTTGTGATAATACGACCGAGGTGATTCCCGGATATTGGCATTTTCATTTAAAACCAATCCTCACGTCTTATCATTTCTTGTTGCGCTTCTGGTAAATCTTTCATTTTAGTTCGTAACCATTTGCGGAAATCCTGGGTAATGGCATCGTTCCACTGACTGTCAATTTCACCACCTGTATAAACCCCTTCTCTCAATCGCATATGCCCAAATTGATCCCTGAGTCGTGTCCATTCTGATGATTCAACGACTACAAGAGCGAGATGAGCTGGAACAAATATAACACCCTCTCTAAGACCAAGAACAACGTCTCCAGGCATTACTGCTGCACGCCCAATCACAATTGGCGTATTGTACCCAATAATCATGGTTTTATCATAGGTGGTTGAGGTTGAAGGATCCCAATTTCGATTAAAAACAGTGAAATCTTCGAGTTCCAATATGCCGGCAAGGTCACGGACTCCACCCCAGATAACACAACCTGTACCCGTTTTTTGTGAGATCACCAAGACTCTATAAGAATGCCTGGGCCGGTCCTTATAATGCAAATGATACCCATTAACCTGTGATTGTCTAATTTAGCTATATTCCTTTCACTTACCTACAGCACCTATGAAACCATTTACCAAATTGAGGTTACGAAATGTATCCATGGTTGTTGTGTTGGGTATATTTTTCGGACTGGCCTATAATCATGCCTACTATCCTCACCGGTTGATTGAATACCTTGAAGCTGCTTCTGTCGGATTTTTTTGTGGTCTTTTAATTGGTTCACTGGAGGAATTCAAGCTTCGGGAGATATTGACTAGAATCGCATTCCTTCAGGCGTTGATTGTCAGAACAATACTCTATTCCATAATCATCAGCTTAATTCTCACTGCGGTTCTTTCTATTGAAATAAGCATGGAAATGGAAATTTCCTACATTGAAACCTTTACCATCTACTTGACTGGACCTGACTTTCAAAGGGATTTAGTGTTCAGCCTGTTGATGGTTTCAGCAATTCTATTTATAGTCCAAATAATTCAACTATTCGGGCTCTCGAATTTTACGAGACTGATAATAGGCACCTATCATAGACCCAAGGAGGTTTCTAGAATCTTTTTGTTTGTTGATTTGAAGGATTCCACTTCAATTGCTGAAAAGTTAAATAATGAAAAATACAGCAATTTTATCAAAGACTATTTCTATTACATTTCGGATGCTATCACGCTGTATGGTGGCGAGGTTTATCAATATGTAGGAGACGAGATTGTGGTGACCTGGCCCGCAAAAGCCAATGACTCAAGAAGCATAATGTGTTTCTTTGAAATGAAAAAGATCATTTATCAAAATCAAAACTACTTCGAAAAGAAGTATGGACTCATACCAGATTTTAAGGCTGGTCTTCACTATGGCAAGGTGATAGTTACTGAGGTGGGTAAGATTAAAAAGGAAATTGTCTACCATGGTGATGTGATCAATACTGCCTCACGCATTGAAGGTAAATGTAATGAGCTGGATCAGACCTTATTGGCTTCCTCGCCAGTGATAGAATTCATTGCTCCTCAAAATGATTTCCAGGTTCTGAAGAAGGGTAATATATACCTCAAAGGCAAGTCTGATGAGCTCGCCCTTTTTGGAGTCATGCCAATATCATCATCTCTTTATTGAACCATAAGAACTGCGGCTATTTTTTATCTTTATATATCAATTTTATAACAGTTAATAAATCAATTTAAGAGGATGAATAGTCCGAAAAAAAGCAATCGTATAACTAGGCTTGAGTTTTTAAAAAATTCAGGCCTTCTAGCAACAGGAATAACGCTTCTGCCAGGTTTTGTGAGGGCAAATCCTGGAGACGAGAAGCATATTGCAGCAGAAATATCAGACTACCAAATTGTTGTACCTATCCAGGTCGATGCACTGGAGAAACAGGCTGGACAACAGCTTCAGCAATATTTATCCAAAATAGCTGGATCAGAAGTTCCTGTTGTCGCCGAAAGCGAATTCAAAGGCAAAAAGGCCATCTACATTGGAAAAACTGATTACGCAAAAGCACAGAAAGTTGATTTTACAAAGATCCAGGGAGATGGGTATACCTATAAGTCTGCCGGCAATAATCTAATTATAGCCGGTGGTAATAAAAAGGGTGTTCTTTATGGCGTTTACGATTTCCTTGAAGGAATAGGCTTCAGGAAATTGGCACCTGATTACGTGAACGTCCCCAAAGCAAAAGACATTAATCTGGCGCAAATGGATAGGACATTCACCCCGTCAATCACTTATCGCACAACAACTTACGGCCAGATGGGTGATCAGGAATATTCCGATTGGAACAAGCTTTCATCAAGAAGCCACTGGGGATTATTTGTCCATACGTTCACTACGCTGATGCCTCCTCAGCAATACGGACAAAGCCATCCGGAGTACTATTCCCTGATAAATGGTGTACGACAGCCGGCTACGCAATTGTGCTTATCAAACCAGGAAGTTGCGGATGTACTGATAGCCAACCTGAAAAAGAAGATCGCAGAGAAATCTGATGCTATGTATTGGTCCGTTAGTCAGAATGATAACGATCGGTATTGTCAGTGTGATAATTGTAATGCACTAAATGAAAAATACGGTGGTGTTCCAAGCGGTTCTGTTATTTATTTCACTAATAAAGTGGCTAAGGCGATTCCCGATAGAATTATTTCAACACTTGCCTACTGGTATTCTCGCAAAGCACCACAGAATATAAAAATCGAGCCCAATGTCAATATCATGCTCTGTAATATCGAGAGCAGGAGACAGGCTCCTGTTTATGAAACTGATCCGGCGTTTTCAAAGGATTTGAAGGATTGGGGTGCCTTGACAAATGATATCCTGATCTGGGATTATAATATTCAGTTTACCAATTTCTTTGGTCCATTTCCAAACCTTTACACATTAAAGCCAAACATTAAGTTTTATACAAACAACCATGTGAATGCTTTATTTATGCAGGCAAATAACGAACCTGCCGCTGAAATGTCATTATTACGTGCCTATCTGATTAGTAAGCTGATGTGGAAACCAGATGATGACGAAAAAGTAATCATTGATGAGTTTCTGAATGGTTATTACAGCGCTGCGGGCCCATACATTCGCCAATACATCGATAGCATGCATCAGTCTCTGGTAAAAAGTGGCATGCAGCTAAATATTTTTGGGGATACTATTGATGCAAAAGAAGCATACCTATCGGCTGAGATGATGTCTCAATATAAGCAGCTATTTGATAGTGCCGAAAAAGCGATAAGCAATGACCCTGAACTGTTGAGACGCGTGCAGGTAGCCCGTTTACCTATTATGTATGCCGCAATACAGATAGGCAGAACCGAAATTGATACACCGAGAAGTTTGTATCAACGAAATGGTAATGGTGTAGTAGTGGGTAAACCTGAAATGAAAGCCCTGGTAAATACGTTTGTTGAATACTGCATGCGTGAAAACGTTAAGCTTTTGAGGGAGAGAAGCGGGAGTCCGGAGCATTTCCAGGCAGCTTACAACCGGATTTTTACCAATATGGAGAAAACGCCTAAGGTTAAATCTTTTAGGAAAACGATCACACCAATCACCAATCCCGCTACCAGGTCTAAGGGCGTAGACGGGCTGACCGACGGGATTTTTGCATCCTACGAATCCTGGCAGTCGCCTGATGCCAACTGGGTTTATTATACCGGAAATCACATGGATTTTGTACTTGATCTTGGAGAAGTGATGCCGGTTAGTTCTGTAAATATGGATTTTCTTAATCCTCAGGCTCAACCCGATTGGCATTTAATGTCATTACCTCAATATGTGAGTTATGCAACATCGGTGGATGGAGAAAATTACAGTGACCCTATTCAGATTGATAACCCGAATAACCCAAATCCGGTAGAAAATCCCGAAATCAGTAAAATTTCAATCCATTCGTTTATAACAGATCTCAATGGTGCTGCACGTTACATAAAAGTTCATGCAGAAAGTCTGTTAGCGACACCTTCGTGGCATATCCGTGCAGGACAGCCGATTTCTATCTATACAGATCAGATTGTGGTAAGCTAAACGCGAAAATTGATATAAAATAAAAGCATTCTGGTAAAAGAAACCCTCAGAAAGTCTGTGATTTTGACAATTCTGAGGGCTTTTTTTTTAACTGTGGTGATCCCTCTGGGATCTGAATCACAATTTGTATCTTATTGATAATCTATTGATTGCAAGAAATATTTAAAAATGGGAACAACATTGGTACAACTTTTTTGACTGCTATTGACTTGATCTGATAAACAACCACCACAAGTTAGTAGAGATTATTTTTTACCTAAAAGAGAGTCACAACCATTGACTTTCAATTAATATATTAAAAAAGAGGAATTGCTGGAAGCTTTGAAGAAAGTTCAACCAGAAGAGTGTATCAGTACCATAAAAGTTGAGAAAAAAAGTAAACCAATTGATAAACAATATTGATGATCAATCTGAAGTCTTTCATAATCTCTGTTTGTACTATCCCAATGACTTATGTCTCTTTTTAAAAGGTTTGGGATGAAATAGATACTCTTTTATCGTTTTAGGCTGTGATTCGCTAGTCAACCCTACTTTTGGAAACTCATTGTGCACAGGTAAACAAATAGTTTTAAAAAGAATATCCCAAATTGGAAAGAACGCAGCAAAGTTCTTATCATAATGATGTGGTTCGATTGAGTGGTGAATCCTGTGATAATAATTATCAGCAAAAAACAGTCTTAGGGAGCCAAGACTAATTTTTGAATTCATGTGAATAAATTGCCCGTAGGCCGCATAAAATGAAGAAAGAAGAGCAATTTGAGGAGTATCAATTTTAATAAGAATTGCCAGGGGAAGAATTATAAAAGGAATCCGGAAGAGTTCCTCTGATAAATGATGGTATGACACGATGGAATTCAGATTTACGATGGAATGATGAGTTTTATGAAATTCCCAAAAAAATGAAACAGTGTGTTGCATACGGTGAAACCAATAATAAAAAAAATCAAAAATCAGCAATGCCAGTACTATGAGAAAAATGTTTATCAAAAGAGGGTTAATAATTGAGTTGGCACTCAGGTTTTCGAAAGAGAGATTGATAATAGAACCGATGTCAAAATAATTTAAAGCTCCTTTAGAAATAAAACTAAAGAAGTAATTGGCCTGTAAAGAAATTATCCAAAAAAGAATTCCAAGCTTGTGATCTTGACTGGTTTTGTCATTCGGAACCACAAGCTCCATCAGGAATAATGGTAATACCGCGAAAGTAAAACTGACATAATTCACTAAATTGTTTTTTAAAAAATCAGAAATTTCAATAGTGGTTAAACCGTCAATAAACCACAACTTTATTCGCATGCTTAACTCTATTAGCAGGATCAATATTATTATGCCAATAAATAGAAAAACATAATTCTGTTTTGGTAAAAGTATTTTTTTCATGCGAACAATATTTGTTAGTAAACCGCCACCTCCTTGTATCGATCTTCCAGAATACCGATTTTAATTTAGTTAAGTTTCCTGTACTGCCCTGCCGGGTAGAGACGTAAAAACTTTCTCTTTGCCTTCGAGAGAATCGTAAAACGGCCTTTTGATCACCAATTTAACCTGCCCAATAAGCCCTGATGGTTGCAATAGGTGATACAATGATGTTTGGATGATTTGATCATCTGATCAATAATCACCAAATTTCGTAGCTGGAATTATGAAATTATCATGGAACATGCAGGTGGGTAATTGGCATACAATAAAATGACCTAAGCTTCAAATCATCCTATTCAGATGCTGTGAGAAAAGGGCAAATAAAGTTTAGAAAGACGAAACAAAATATTGAGAAAAGTTGGAATTTACTGGTCCGATAACTGGTAAGGCTACAGATGGAGAATATTTTATTCTATATACACAATAGCAGATGCTTTCTTTTACCAACATTATTTGTGGCAATGATAGGTTGTCAAAATAAACCAACCCCTAACTATTCAAGTGGTGCAACACCTCCGGATGAAACAGTATCCACTTTTGAATTGCGTGAAGGGTTTAAAATAGAATTATTGGCATCCGAACCCCTAATTTCAGATCCAGTGGATATGGAGATAGATGAATATGGAAACCTATATGTCGTAGAAATGCATGGTTATCCCCTGGACAAAAGTGGCGTAGGAAACGTAAAGCTATTGAAAGATACGGATGGAGATGGAAAGATGGATAAGAGTACTGTATATGCAGAGAATCTAATATGGCCATTCGGTATTATCCGCTGGAAAAAAGGCATCTTAATAGCAGATGCTCCGAATGTATTGTATCTGGAAGACAGGGATGAGGACGGTTATGCAGAAATTAGAGATACCGTTATTACGGGGTTTGCTTTTTCTAATGCTCAAATGAATATAGGCAATCCGGTATACGGCATAGACAATTGGATTTACCTTACTTCCGAATCAGGGGGTACTCAACGGGTATTTGAAAACGAGTTTGGAAATCTAGGGGGTGATGTACATTTCCCCAATAATGGCGATGCTCCTGTTTTACCCTTAGTCGGTAGGGGTCGTACCGTACGGTTTAAACCTGACCAATATATGATGGAACTTACTTCTGGCTCAACGCAGTTTGGAAGGACATTCGATGTATGGGGGCATCACATACTTGCCAATAATTCAAATCATATTTATCATGAAGTCATAGCGGCAACTTATCTGGCGCGCAATCATGATTTACCAGTTTCTAGTAGTATCCAAACCTTATCGAATCACGGGTCTGAGGTGTACTCGATTTCGAAAAATTCCAGCAAACAACTCATGACAAGTGAAGGGGTTTTTACTTCGGCCTGTGGTATCACTGCTTATCATGGTGGGGCTTTTCCTCCACCTTATGACGGGAACGTTCATTTTGTGGCCGAACCAGTAAGTAACCTGGTTCATGCTGATTTGTTAGAGGATGTTGGAGTAAGCTTCAGTGCAGCTCGAATAGGGAATAGCAAATCTGAATTCCTTGCTTCTACAGACTCTTGGTTTCGCCCTGTTAATATGTATGTCGGACCTGATGGTGCTTTGTATGTGATAGATTATTACCGACAAATCATTGAGCATCCGGAATGGATGTCGGAAGAAGCAAGAACAGCCGGCGACCTTTATAATGGTAATGATATGGGAAGAATCTATCGAATTACCCCTACAAATGGTCCAGCTGATAGTTGGACAAAAGGCCTTGCCCTGGGAGATAATAGTGGCAAAGAACTTGTACAATATCTTTCGAATAAAAATAGTTGGTGGAGATTTAATGCACAGCGCCTACTCATTGACCGGAAGGATAAAAATGTAAAGGCTCAGCTGGAAGAAATGGCAAAGAAATCTACCAACCCTTTGGGCAGGCTCCATTCATTGTGGACGTTAGATGGGTTAGATTCGTTAGATCCATCTTTAATTCTGTTTGCGTTAAAAGATTCTGTAGCTGGTATTCGTGAAAATGCTATTCGGTTAGCTGAAAAGTATCTTTCACGTTCTCCAGAAATGATCTCATCACTTTTTTCGCTCAAAAATGATCCTGACCCAAAAGTCCGTTTTCAACTGTTATGTACTTTGGGTTTTATTAATACTCCCAATTCAGAACAAATCAGAAAAACGCTCTTATTTCAGGACTTGCAGGATCCATGGGTGCAAATTGCTGCCTTATCGGCCAGCTCCTTCCAGGCAGGGGATTTACTAGAAGAAACCTTGGCCAACTTTGATCAAAAAAAAGATGTTCATGCTTCTCTTGTTGAGCGATTGACCAATATCATTGGACTAAATGGAGATTCAAAGTCCATTAGTAACCTTATTAGAAAATCCACGCACCCCAATCAACTAAAATTAGAGGGGTGGGAAACAGCGGTTCTAAACGGATTGGCAGATGGAATTGAAAGACGAAAAGGAGATTTGGGCACATTGGAAGAGGAGCAAAATCTCTTGATTCGACTTTACTTTGAGAGCCCTTCTGCCACACATCGCAATGCTTTATTAGGTATGCTAGGTGTAATAGGCATGCCGGGGTCATCCAAATTGAAACCAACGATGGCAAAAGTGCTGTGTATGGCTAAAAATCAGGGTATTTCAACAGAACAAAGGGTAATGGCAATACAATTTATTGCCCTAGCCGAACCTTCTCCCCACGCTTCTTTTTTAAAACACCTAATTGTACCCCAAGAAGAACATCCCATACAATTGGCAGCACTTAGTGCCTTAGGTCAAATACCGGATCAAACCATGAGCGATTATATGTTGGAACAATGGCATCAACTCACCCCTGAAATGCGCAGTGCAACGATCAATATGCTGCTTGATTCTCAGGATCGGGCAGAGATTCTTCTGTATGCCATTGAAGATGGCAGGATTCAGAAATCCAATCTCAATTTTAGCCAGAAAATTCAGTTTATGAACAAACAAAGGAAAGATCTCCTGGACAGGGCACGTTCTCTCTTCGCTATTGGCAATGCAGGGAAAGTAAGGGAAGATTATGAGGAGGTTCTCCATTTAAAAGGAAAAATAGAAAACGGAAAGGATATCTTTTCAAGAAATTGTGCACTATGTCACCAGGTCAGAGGCGAATTGGGAAATGCATTGGGTCCTGATCTGGGCACGGTCTATAATTGGAAACCAGAAGGGATAATAACTCATATACTTGAACCAAATTTGGCCATTACATTGGGATATGGCCTTTGGGAGGTTCAGCTTAGTAGTGGAAAATCCTTTCAAGGGATAATTTCGAGTGAAACTTCAACGGCCATTACCCTAAAAAACATAGGGAACCAAGAGCATACTATAAGTCGTGGTGAAATAAAAACTTTGAAATCACTTGATGTATCTGCTATGCCAGAAGGTTTTGAGAACAATATAAGTAAACAAGAGATGGCAGATTTGATTGTGTTTTTAACGCAAAAGAACAACTGATAAACACCAGATAAGTCATCTAGACCATAATAAAATGAAACATCTATTTAAGAAAAAACCTGAAACTCCCTCAAGAGCGTACTTTTTCAATGAATTACCCTGGTTAAGTATTTTCTCATTAACGATACTCACCTTTATGTTTGGTTCAATATCCTATGCTCAAACCAATCGGGATATTATAGAAGGGCAGATGGAAGTAGGTGTGGCAAGAATAGACATAACCCCCGATAGCCCCATTCGCCTGGCTGGATATGGAGCGCGGAGTAACAAAGAGACGGAGAAGATAATCCATCGACTGGAAGCAAAGGCATTGGCATTCGGCAGCGACGCACAAGAACCTTCTATCTTGATTACAGTAGACCTGTTAGGAATTCCCGGGCATATTACTTCCATTCTGGCTGAAAGCCTATCCAAAAAAGTAGGTATTGATGCATCAAGAATTGCCATTTGTGCATCACATACACACGGTGCTCCGGAAGTAGGTAATGCAATTAATATTCTCATGTATAGGGAAGGGGGCATATATGGTGACTCGTTGCTTGCCCGGGATCATCTTGCACACCTTTCACAATATACCGAGCAATTAAAGCAAAAGTTGGAACAGGTGTCACTGGAGGCTTTAAAGAATCGCATACCCGCTAATGTAGCTTGGGGTCAAGGGCAGGTTGGGTTTGCTAAAAATCGTCGTACTCCGGGAGGGCCAGTAGATGTTGCTTTACCCATACTCCGGATACAACGTTCAGACGGAACCTTGCTTGCAGTTCTGGTAAATTATGCGTGCCATGGCACAACCCTCAGCGGTATAAGCGAAATAAATGGGGACTGGATAAGTGAGGCTAAAAAGGCCATAGAAGCAAGGCACCCGGAAGCAGTGGCAATGGTTGCTATCGGGTGTGGTGCTGATGCGAATCCCCATCTAAGAGGGGAATTGGAACACATGGAGCTTCACGGGAAAGAAATAGCCGATCAGGTTGACAAATTGCTGACAGCACAACTACAGCCCTTGACAGTTCCACCTGTTGCACAGATCAAAAGGGTAACCCTGCCTTTTGCGCATGTACCAACAGTACAGGAATTGATTCAGCAAAGTTATGATTCCACAGTGGTAGGGTACTGTGCCCGACTGGCCCTTGACCGGATTGCAAGAGGAATAAGCCTACCATCCGGAGTGTCTTATCCGGTACAAGTCTGGACATTTGGTGATAAAATGGCCATGGTCAATTTACCAGGAGAGGTCGTCGTTGATTATTCTTTAAGATTGAAAGAAGAACTGGGAGCAGAAGTTTTATGGATCAATGCTTATGCGAATGACGCACCTAGCTATATTTCTTCCAGGCGTGTGCTCGCTGAAGGTGGCTATGAACCGGTATCTAGCATGTATTATTATGATAAACTTTCACCTTATAAGCCCGAAATAGAAGATATAATCGTACAAGCGGTACATGATCTGTTGCCCACTAATTTTAAACTCCAAAGAGCGCCCATAAATGAACAGAAGCTGGTCGAGGTTAATCCAGATGGAGTTCTTTTGCTTCTTGCTGAACACGCTAAAGGTATTGGGCCAGAAATAAAATATATGCCTGAGTGGAAAGCATTTGGATGGTTTACCACAGCAGATCGAGCAGAATGGGAGGTAAAAGTGAACAATAAGGGAATGTATAATGTCTATCTAGAATGGTCGGTTGCAGATAATAGTGCCGGCAAGGCTATTTCCTTTGAAGTGGATAAAAAAAGGACGGTCAGTAAAGTAGAGAGAACAGGATCATGGTTTACCTATAGAACTGAAAAAATTGGTGAGATCTGGTTAAAAAAAGGCACACAGAAAATGGTATTTCGATCCGGCTCACATACGGAAAAAGGTGCCATGCTGGACTTGAGAAAAATAGTATTGAAACCACAATGAGCAGCTCGGTAGCAGCTGCCGTGATAGTAAGATGAGGTGCACATTACAAAAAGCATTTCATAATTAGAGTACCCATACTTGGGAGATTGGGCGATTCTTTGAATTGAAAGCCTATTTTAGGACAATATTGACTAAATACTTGAAGGCCTGAGGGTACAAACCGCATCAGATTCAACCTCTTATCGTGATCTTCTGGGAAACAGAACTGATCTTGATATCACAATTGAATGTAACAATTGGCACCACCAATGAGTAAAGCTATCATGACCCATGATCAAAGAAATGATAGTTCCGACGGAAGTAATAATCGGGTGGACTAGGGCAATTTACTATTATCGATATTTCCTGAATAAGAATATTGGTCTATTGCCGACACTTCTTTTTAGTATTTGCGCTATGATACCTTTTTAGTTAAAGACAGATTGATCACTATTGCCATAAGTAGCCAAATAATAAAAGTTTCCCCGTTCGTCATTTCATAAGAGGAACCCGCCAATCTGGCGGCTCCTAAAAAAATGTAAACAATGACAGGTGATAAAAGCAGGCTAATTGCAAGAAAAGTGAATCGATTTTTTATAATCCATAAGTGACTTATTTAATTGATTAAAACAATAACTCAAGTTAATCAAACCACCTAACATATCCTCTAATTCCATTTATCCTCTGGTGGGTCACGAATCATAAAAAAATTCACGTGGTACAACATAGGTACAACTTTTATGACCTTAATTGACTGGAGGTGAAAACACCTGACTTGTGAGAATTTCTCTTGAGGATTGATTTTCAACAGGATACGTATCAAAACAGGTCAAACCTGTTAAGACTTGACCTCTAAATGTGATCCCTCTAGGATCACAACCATCACTTTTAACATTTTGATTGTCAATTGGTTGGAACGATCTTAAAATTAGGGGTACAACTTTGGTACAACTATTTTGACGTTATTTGATCGATTCTGACTTGATATGACACAATACCTTCAGCTATCCATAAAAATCATAATTATGTAGTCAGAATTATGAAATTGACGTGGAATATGCACCGTACAGGTTGAAACTATATGTATGAACATTGTGTTGTATTGTATATATTTGTACCATATTGGTACATAAAACAATAAGTTATGTTAGTGATAAGCAGCAGGGAATTTAGACAGAACCAGAAGAAATACTTTGAAAGAGTAGATAAAGGAGAGCACGTTATTGTTCAAAGAGCGAAAGACAAAGCTTATGCTTTAACTCCTATAAGTGAGGATGATATGTATTTCAATGCTGAAATGGTGGATAAAATCAAGCAGAGTATTTTAGAAGCTCAACAAGGAGAAGTTCGAAAGGTATCTACATCTATGGAGATAAGTGATCTATTAGGTCTATGAGTTACACCTTATATTTTTCTAAAACTGCCTTAAAAGATATCGAAAAGCATAAGAAATCAGGAGATAAGCCTACACTTAAGAAAATCGAAAAACTGCTTAATGAGCTAATGGAGCATCCCATAACAGGAACTGGACAACCTGAAATGCTAAAACATGATTTAGCAGGCTTGTACTCTCGTAGAATCAATAAAAAACACAGATTGGTTTACTCCATTAACGAACAAATCGTTACGGTATATTTGTTGAGTGCCTGGTCTCATTATGGAGATAAATAATCCCACCGCACTAGCTCCCCAGTGGACATTACGAATGAATTTCATAATTAGCACTACGAAATTTCGTAGTTGACCATTTCTATCGAATGAGAGTCTATTTTTGACCTTTTTCTGGATAACCAACGATATCTTCGATAAGAATAACAGAATGTTGTGAAAGAGATTGATAACACTTCAGAAGATGCTCTAATGATGTTCTGAGAGAGTAATGATTACAGATTAATCAATACGTATTGGTTTTGAAGAGTCTTTTAGAAGTCATTAAAAGGAAGATTTGATTCATTAATCAATAATTACCAAATTCCGTAGTCGGAATTATGAAATTGACTTGGAGTATGCAGCCGACAGCAGACCCACTGTCATATATTAGATATGCCATTAACCAAATAAAAAATTATGGATTTAGGAATTGGCTCCAGGGTAATAAACAAAGAGTTTGGTGTGGGAGTAGTAATACAGTCGACAACTCAAGATTTGGTGATCACCTTTGTTAATCACGGTGTTATAGAAATCAATAAAGCAGAAGCTGAGGATAACTTGGAAATTTTGGAAGAGGTGGAATCACCCCGAGATCTGGTAAGTATGGAGCAGATTGAAGAAACACTCTATAGCATTGTAAGTCGAATTTCCGATCAATTGGAACGGGTCAAGATTGGAGAAAAGTGGCATGGAGGTCATATAATACTTCAGCCGGGCAATCCTGACCTTAAACCCTATGAACTGCCAATTGACAACTTTTTCCACAAGATAGTATTAGTACGTGACCGCCTTAGAGTAATGGAACAGCGCATTAACAGTTCAAATCTATCCAATGATGAAAAGGTCAATCTACAGCAATACATTACAAGAATTTATGGGAGCCTGACATCATTTAATGTGCTTTTCAAGGAAAGGGAAGATGGTTTTATGGGAACCGGAGCGCAATGAAGGACTATTTTGCTCTTTTGTCAAAATAAACCAATCATCTTTGACACAATTACGAATTCATTACGTAACGGTGTCACAGCCGGCAGTGCACGCTGCAGATTACGAATGAATTTCACAATTGGAGTTCCCAAATTTGGGAGATTCATCGATTACTTCAAATGAGAGGCTATTTTAGTGACAATATTGACTAAACATGTAAAAGAATATATGCACCGGGTATTACTAAGGGTACAACTTTGGTATAACAATTTTGACCAGATTTGCATTTATCCTGATATTGGCTTGATACTATAAAGTGAGGGTATTTTGAATATTGGATTGACAATCAATACATTAGGGAATAAAAAAAGGTCAAATCCATTTAGATTCAACCTCTTTTCGTGATCCCTCTGGGGCTCGAACCCAGGACCCACGCCTTAAAAGGGCGTTGCTCTACCAACTGAGCTAAGGAATCATTTCAGGAAACTTGGCGATTCGAGAATCGTTGCCTTAAATTTGAGTGTGCAAATGTAGGTGGCCATGAATAAAAACCAAAAGCAAACTCTTGCTTTTAAACTCAGTGTTGCTTTAATAGCAATACAATTTTTTTTATGTACTTCAACTGCATTTTCTGAAGGCACCATTGATCACGCTGATTCCCTTTTTAAGGCAGGTAAATTCACCGAATCATTTAAGGTATATGAATCCGTACTCGCTTATGGTAATTACTCCACAGAAATGTTAATTAGAATGGCCTATATAAAAGAAGGGCTTGGTGATTATAGCAACGCATTGTACTTCCTCAATCTTTATTATGATAAAACCTCTGATAAAAGAGTATGGTCGAAAATGCAGGAACTGGCAGATGAGAATGATTTGATAGGGTATAATTACGGTGATGTTGATTTTCTACTCAATTTCTACAGGCAGTACAGACAATACATTTTGCTTGTACTGGCTATTTTCTCCATTATTCTCATGGTAGGAATTCTAAAGAAAAGAATACCAAAAGAGCCACGACCCGTCACAATGGGAATAGTAAACATATTGGTGCTTTTAGCTCTTTTTACGTTGATGAATTTTTCAGCACCGAGCCCAAAAGGGATTATAACCGGGAATGACACTTACCTCATGTCTGGGCCATCATCTGGTGCAGAGGTGATTGATATTTTGCAGAAGGGTCACCGCGTTGATGTTTTGGAGGATCATGAAATTTGGATCAAAATTATTTGGGAAAATAAAGAAGTCTACATTAGGAAGTCTAAAATCAGACAACTGGGATAAATATAGTAATGAACTCTTAGGCAATTAAGAATGCATTCTTGATGCAAATGTATGTTCTGACTATCTTGGTATTAAGAATGTACTAATTCATTCCATCTGGAATAAAAATTGACACGGAGGTTCATCATTTCTCTCTTCTTTATCTGTCCTGTTTGACATCATTTGTTAATGCGGTAAAAAGCAAAGACAACAAATAGGCATCCAGGCTCAAAAACTTGAGGAGATGGATGAGAAATAAATCCAGGTTTTTCTCCAACATCAGCCATGATCTAAGAACACCTTTGACTCTGCTGTCTGGATACACGCATCAGATTAAAAACGATGTCACTTCCATTTTATCACCGAAAATGGCAATGAACCTGACGCGCATTGAAAGTAATATCGAGACGTTAAAACACATGTCCTATGAAATTAGAGATCTTATTCTCCTGGAAGGAGGAAAGCTGAAGCTGAAACTTGAGGTTATTGAGATCAATACCTACCTGCGAAATTTGGTCAACATGTTTGCTTCTACAGCGGAGGAAAAGGATATGGAATTGATATATTCTTCTGATTTAAAGGCAGAATTGAAAGTGCATATTGACAGGTTAAAATTCAACCAGTTAATCTACAACCTACTTTCCAATGGGTTTAAATACTCTCCGCCCGGGAGCCGTGTATCCGTACATCTTAACAATCAGGTAACAATGTTCAGATTTCAGTTGCCGATACAGGGAAGGGAATCCATCAGGAACACCTTAAATTAATTTTTGACAGATACTATCAAACACCGGATAATGATTACAATACCCAGGAAGGGTTTGGTATTGGTCTGGCACTGGTAAAGGAGCTTGTTAATTTGCATGACGGAAGCACAACCGTAGATAGTAAGCTGGGATTTGGAACACAATTCACGATTCAACTACCGCTCAATTGGAATCAATTTGCTATTGATGAAAGCGCAGGCGCGGGACCTCTTGATTTTGAACATATCTCAGAAAACCAATATGAAAATGACAGCAGTATTGTTCCAATTAATGATGGCAGGGCCATTGTGATGGTGGTTGACGACCACCCGGAAGTCAGGGAATATATATGCAGTGTCATTGAGGACTCTTATTCAATAATCAGAGCTTCAAATGGACGGGATGCACTTGAAAAACTGATCAAGTCAAAAGTAGACTTAATCATAACCGATCTCATGATGCCCTGGCTCGATGGCTTTGGGCTGATTGAGAAACTTGGGCAGGATGAAACACTGCGAAACATACCCATAATGGTCGTGTCGGCCAGAACTTCGGAAGAAGACAAATTAAAAGTTCTTGACCAGGGAGTCAACGATTTCATTAGTAAACCATTCGATCCCGATGAATTAATAAAAAGGGTTGAGAATATCATCTCGAAAAAATCCACTGACACGAGTGATTTATGGCAAACCATCATTTCACAAAAAGAAGTTGTTGGGAGTATGAGGACCAGTATTGTTAAAAAAGTAAACAACCATATTATTAAACGAATTGATGACCCCACATTATGTGTAAATGATCTTGCCGAAGAAATTTGTGCCAGTGAAAGAAAAACCTATCGACTGATCAAGGAACTAACATCATTTACACCCCTGGATTATATCAAGTCCATTCGATTCCAATATGCCAAAGGATTAATAGACGCAAAAAAGGTGAGGTCTGTAAGCGAAGCTGCCAGGGCCATAGGCATCCGCAATGCAACATTGTTTTCAAATCAGTACGAAAAGAAATTCGGCAGGAGACCAATAAAAACGGGTTAAAATTCCGATTCTTTTACTTCAATGTTCATGATCAGCATGCTCTGATTCGTCTGCTGTCAAAAGTTCCAGGTCCATACCACATTTGGAACATTTGTCTCCTTTAATACCTGTTACCTCAGGATGCATGGAACACGCATAGACCGTTGCCTCAGATGAACCTTCTATCATTTCACCCTGAGCTTCTCCATCGGTATGTTGGTGTGTTGCTTCTTTGTTCTGATCACCACCGCAACTCGTCAGGTACATAGAACCCGTGCATAGAATGAATGTTGATACCGCCATTGTTATGAGTGTCTTTTTCATAGTTGTTGATTTAAAATATTTAAAATTATTTAATAATTTATTTTTCTTCATCCCGGCTATTATTAGTTCATACTTCCGTTGTCATGGGCCATGGGTAATAGTGCCCCTTCCGGGTTCATCATACTCGGTTTGCCAGCTAGTTGGGCTGCAGCATCAATGCTAAATGTTCCATTTACTGCTATTTCTTCACCGTCTTGTAATCCATCTTCAACAATAAAGTTGTCTCCCAAAGCCGGGCCAAGCGTTACCTCCCGCATCAGAAAGCTAACTCCCCTGTCAGAGGAAGACTTGACGTAGACCACCGATCGTTTTCCTGTCCACATCACCGCAGTTTTCGGGACAACAATTCCATTTGATTTTCCTTGCAGTTTGGTTTCTACCGTTCCGGATGCAAACATTTCCGGCTTAAGCCTTAGGCCTCTATTGGGAACTTCTATTCTCGCACTGACTACCCTTGTTCTTGAGTTTAAAACCGGGTCGAGATATGAAATTATTCCCTCAAATGTTTCTCCTGGAAGAGACTGGATTGTGAACGAAACATTATCTCCCTTTTTTATCCATGGTAAATCAGACTCATACACATCGAACTCTACCCAAACCTTTGAGAGATTGGCAATTTCGAATAGGATATTACCCATTTGAACGTGGTCACCCTGAGCTACATTCCGTTTTAAAACGAAACCAGGATGATGGGCTCGGATTTTTACATTAGTTGTGGGCTGATCACTTACTTCCATCAACATAATTTCGGATTCGGCAATTTTCCAATTTTCCAGTTTCTTCCTGGCGCTGTAATAAAGCGCAGGATTAACATCCCTATCCTGATAGGCCAATTGTAATTCTTGTTGTGCGGTCACTAATTCTGGTGAGTAAACTTCAGCCAATAGCTGTCCTTTCGATATTTGCTCTCCGGTGAAATTAATACTCAACTTCTCAATCCGTCCATGAAAATGTGCCGGTATTTTGCTGATTAATGTTTCATCGACTTGTACTTTGCCATTTAGATGGATGGATTTCAGAGGTTCCATTTTTCCAATCACCGCCGTTTGTACACTGGCCAATTTTATGGCAGTGGGCGACATGCTTATCGCCTTTGGGTTGAGTTTACTGTCCTTACTATCAAGAGGTATCAAAGTCATCCCGCAAATAGGACAGCTACCAGGTTCGTTCAAACGGATTTGAGGGTGCATGGCACAGGTCCAAATGCTTGTCAGGTCGCTTTCACCAGCCATTTCCATTGAGTGTTGATGTTCATCAATTGGTTTAGAATCCGAAGGACTCCTGAAAATGAGCCAGCCGAATAAGAAGCCTATAGTTAAAGTAAGCATGGCTATGATTATTGTATTGCTATATGTTTTCATCTTAATATGTTTTAGCGGTTAAATAATTGAGTTTGGCAAGTGCATTCTGATATTGGACTTCTGCTGAGGCTTTCATTTTTTCATATTTCAGGAGTTGTTGCTGCATATTCAACACTTCTTCGAATTCCTCTCCTGAATTTCCATACTCAGTAAATAAGAGGCTTAGAATTCGATTTGATTCCTTAGTCTGCTGGTCATAAAGGCTGATTAATTCCATTTGTTGTTGAATTTCGAACCAGGTCATTTCATAGCTTGACAGGAGTGTGTTCGCATATTCATCCTTTTGTAAGGAATAACTTTCCTGCATCAATTGTTCTTCTTTTATTGAGGCCTTGTACTTACCTCTGAAAATTGGTATGCTCATCGAAAATGTTGGCATGAAGGCGTTCTTTCCGTTATCCGCAGGTGGTGCTACAGCAGGGCCAAGATCGGTCCATTCTCCCACAACAATATAATCAAGGCCAAAGCCTAATTTCGGTAGACCTTGTTTGAAGGCAGCTCTTTCATCGGCTTCACTGGCCTTCATTCTTAAATCCAATGCTTCCAAAGCAGGATTGCCGAAAAGCAAGGAGTCTTTTCTGAAATTATCTGTAACATTATCCACAAGCAGCGAATCTGGAACTTGAACCACTTCCTCCTCATTTCTATTGAGAAGTGTGTTGAATGTAGTAATCAGAGGTTTTCCCTTTTTATTTAAGATACTAAGATTAGTTTGGGCATCTTTCAGCATAATATCAACCCTGAGGACATCTACCATTGTTCCGGTTCCATTTTCGAATTTTATGGTTGCAATTATTTTATAAGATTCAAGGATTTCAATGTTTTGCTTTTCAATCTGTGTCCATTGGTTGAGTTCGTATAAAGGATAATAAGCTGAGGCCACCTGATAAAAAACTCTGTTGCGGGTATCCATAAAAGATTGATACTTGGCTTCGGCCCTTAATGTCGCAGCATCTCCCTGTGTTTTAAGAGTGCCAAACCAGGGGAACATCTGGGTCAATGATAGTCTTGCCCTTTGTGGGCCAACGCGTGTTTCTACAGGAGATATAAAGTAACCAAATGAAAATGTTGGGTCTGCCAAAGTGCTAACCTTAGGTACTTGTTGCAGTGCTACTTCAAATTCCTTGTACCTGGCCTGCAGACCTGGATTGTTCTCCGCAGCTACTTTGAAGTAATCATCGAGGGACTGGGCATGTGTTACGGAGGTTAGAAGATAGAGGATAGATGATAGAATGATCCAGAATAGGCTTCTAACCATTAACCCTCTAACTTCTATCCCTCTAACTTCTAACCCTTTAACCTCTAATCTATTTCCCATGGCTTTTCCAATTTTGATGTAGTTTGTTGAGCATCTTTCCAATTTGATCAAGTTCATCTGCATATAGATCATACACCTGCTGCTCAATGTACTTGCATCTCAAAGCGAATTCAAGCCAGTTTTCGGTTTCAGAGCAGGAACCCAAGGAGTGTATGAGGTGTTGTTTGAAAACAGATTCATAACTTCGTTTGGCCCACCCTTCACTGATATTGGCACTAATCGATCTTGATGAACGTGTGATCTGGGAAGTCAACGAATAAATCTCTTCTTTCGGGAATTCTCGACTCATCCAAAAAATATCCATAGCTATTTTGAAAGATCGTTTGTACACCTCCAAATCTTTATATGACTGTATCATTTCTATCCTCTATCCTCTATCCTCTATCCTCTACCCTCTATCCTCCATCCTCTATCCTCTATCCTCTATCCTCTATCCTCAGTTTTCTTTCTTCCCTTAAACTGTATAATACCGGAACTATGAATATGCTCACCAACGCAAAAGACATTCCTCCAAAGGATGGAATGGCCATTGGGATCATGATATCAGCACCACCTCCGGTAGAGGTGAGCACTGGGAGTAATGCTATCATGGTAGTAGCGACAGTCATAAGAGCCGGTCTAATTCTTCTCAAGCCTGCTTCAATCACGGCATCCCGAATCTCTTTCCGTGAACTGGGTTTGTTCTGCTTAAAGCGCTGATCAAGGTAAGTGGCAATCAATACACCATCGTCAGTGGCAATACCAAATAATGCAATAAAACCTACCCAAACTGCCACGCTCAAATTGATGGTATGCATTTGGAACAGGTCACGGAAGTTCGTTTCGAATATTGAGAAATTGGCAAACCAATTCTGCCCATATAACCAAAGCATCAGAAAACCACCACTGAAGGCCATGGCAATGCCAGTAAACACCATTAGTGAAGTTGAGACTGAGCTAAACTGGAAGTATAGAATCAGAAAAACGATCGCCAATACCAAAGGGACAATAATGGCAAGCCGTTTCTCAGCCCTGACCTGGTTTTCATAGCTTCCTGAAAATTTATAGCTGATTCCTGCCGGAACTGTTAAATCTCCTGAGTCAATTCTTTGTTGAATAGCCTCCTGGGCTGCATTTACGACACTTACTTCCGAATAATCCACTTGTTTATCGAAAAGAACAAATCCGACTAAAAACGTGTCTTCGCTCTTGATGGCCTGTGGCCCACGAACGTATTCAAAATCGACAACCTGACTAATGGGTATCTGAGCCCCTACTGGTGTGGGAATTAGAATTTTACTGATTGATTCTGGGTCATCCCGGAGTTCACGAGGGTAACGCACCCTGACTGGAAAGCGCTCCCTGCCCTCTACTGTAGATGTAATTTTCATCCCGCCAATAGCCGTTTCAATGGTTTGTTGAACTTCTTCAACACTTAACCCATAGCGTGAAATTTCATTCCTGTTAATGTTCAGATGAAGGTATGGTTTACCCACAATCTGGTCGGCAAATACTGCTTCTGCTTTGACAGATGGGACATTTTTGAGGATTTCTTCCAATTGAAATCCGAATTGTTCAATGGTCTGCAGGTTTGGACCAAAGACCTTAATACCCATTGGTGCCCGCATTCCAGTTTGCAACATGATCAGCCGTGTTTCAATGGGCTGAAGCTTGGGAGCCGAAGTGACACCTGGTATTTTGGTTACTTGTACGATTTCATCCCATATATCATCAGGAGACTGGATATGTGAACGCCAGTTGCGATAATAATTGCCGTTGGGATCAGTAACCAGGTAATCCTCGATTGAAGTAATATCGAACTCCGGGGCTACAGATATCAGAGCCCGGAAATTAGAAGTCTGTCGTATTGTATCTTTCCCATCATAAACCCACATTTTATTCTTATCCAGCTTCCAACTTCTATCTTCTAATTTCTTTCCATCAAGTAAATAGTGCCCGTCATCATCCACCTTAAACCTCATTTTCCAGCCCTTCTCATTAAGCATATACTCAGGCTTGTAATTGATTAGGTTTTCATACATCGAAATCGGGGCGGGGTCCAATGCTGACTCTACCCTTCCTAGTTTTCCAACAGCGAGCTTTACTTCCGGGATGTTGGCTAACAGCATATCCAATTGACCCAGCACTTTACGATTATATTCAAGACCGGAGTGCGGCATGGAAGTTGGCATCAGCAGGAAACTTCCTTCGTTGAGTGAAGGCATGAATTCTTTGCCCACTCCGGGCAATGATTCCTCTAAACCAGACCAAGCTTTGGTGTTGCGAAGATCCAGGCCTATACCGTTAAATCCCGTAGCCACAAATCCGAAAATAGTATTAAAGCCAAGCCAGATACTTGCTCCGAATAAGATTAAAATTGTGGGAATAGATAGAAATGTTGCCTTGTGATTGAGACACCATTTTAATATGGATTTATAGTAATGTTCTAAAAGATTAAAAACTCCTAAAATAAATCCTACTATTAAAGCCACGAATATCACATTCTGAAAAAGACTTTTACTTGCGCCCAGTGGTAACCAGTACTTAGCCAGGAGCCAAACCACTCCTATGATTACTATGATTATATCCGAGTAATCGATGATCCAATTTCCTGTTTTTATGATGCGTTGCTTTATAGATGTCTCTGTTTCATCTAACTTCTCATTTCTAACTTCTAACTTCTTTAACCTCTCAATTCTCCAACTTCGAACATTCTTCAATACCCCCACCACTCCAAATGCTAACAGCATCATTCCCGCCCATATTTGACTAAAAAAGAGACAAACAATCCCAATTGGTAGCATGGAAATATTAAACCATTTGGCCACAGATTTGGTTTTGATTTTAACCCCAAAAAACAGATGTGACAGTGTCGGTAAAATAAACAATGAAACAATAAGTGCAGCGATTAAGGCAAAGGTCTTTGTGAATGCAAGGGGACCGAACAGTTTCCCCTCAGCGGCTTGCATTGTAAATACCGGGATAAAACTTACGATGGTAGTTGATACCGCGGTAACGATGGCCGAACTGACTTCAGATGAGCCATTATAAATGGTGTCAATAAGTTTTTGCTTTGGCGGTGCTTCATCGATGTGTTTGAGGATGTTCTCTGAAAGGATTATGCCTAAATCTACCATCGTACCTATGGCTATAGCGATCCCTGATAAGGCTACAATATTGGCATCTACCCCAAAATAACGCATCGCTATAAACACCATCAGGACGGCGATTGGTAATAAGCTTGAGATGAGAATGGATGCCCGAAGATTATAGACCATCATGATTACGACAAGAATGGTAATCAAAATTTCCAACGACAGAGCTTCTTCCAATGTGCCTAATGTTTCATAAATGAGTTCAGAACGATCGTAGAATGGTACAATCGTTAGCTGGCTTTCAATTCCATTTGTGAGGGTCTTTTTGGGGAGACCAGAGCTAATCTCTTTTATCTTGTCTTTTACATTATTAATCACATGCAGAGGATTAGCTCCATAGCGAGCTACAACCACGCCACCCACTACTTCAGCGCCACCTTTATCCAACAAACCTCTGCGTGTGGCAGGGCCCAAACTGACAGATGCTATTTCTTTTATACGAATGGGAACATTATCCTGAACGGCAACTACCGCTTTTTCAATATCTTCTACTGACTTGATGTACCCCAGGCCACGCACCAGGTATTCTGCCTGGTTGATTTCAATGGTTTTGGCTCCCACGTCTCTGTTGGACTTTAGAACGGCTTGCATCACCCTGTGAAGTGGAATATCATAAGCTTTGAGGGCATCTGGGTTTACATCGATTTGGTACTCTTGAATAAACCCGCCGATGGAAGCAACTTCTGAAACACCTTCCGTAGCATTCAATCCATACTTCACATAGAAATCCTGAACGGTACGAATTTCATGTAAATCCCAGCCACCTGTGGGGTTTCCTTCCTTATCCCGACCTTCAATTGTATACCAATATACCTGCCCTAACGCAGTAGCATCGGGTCCAAGGGCCGGTTGTACTCCTTCAGGTAAAAGACTTGATGGCAAGGAGCTAAGCTTTTCCAGAATCCTTGAGCGTGACCAATAGAATTCAATTTCTTCTGAGAAGATGATATAAATACTCGAAAAGCCGAAAATAGACGAGCTCCTAATTGATTTCACTCCCGGAATACCCAGAAGATAGGTCGTGAGAGGATAGGAAATTTGGTCCTCAATATCTTGTGGCGACCGTCCAGGCCATGGCGTAAATACAATCTGTTGGTTTTCTCCAATATCCGGGATGGCATCAACAGGCACCGGATCGCGTGGAAGCCAGTCCATACTCCAGCTAAAAGGCGCCGTGGATACTCCCCAACCCATAAATATGAGTATCAACAACCCGGTCACGAGTTTATTCTCTAGAAAGTATTTAATCAGTTTATTAAGCATAATTTTTGGTCTTTACAGAATCTTTATGTGGTATAGATTCATGCTATCCTGTAATAAAAGGATAGCAATTGCCCTGATTCGGGGCATTGTAAGACCAGTGCTAAATAAGAAAAGACTGAATTCGAATGTAGATATCCGATTCAGATGGAGGATGGGATCTTAAAGTGAGTTGTGAATTTTCAAACCCTAGATAATAATCCAAACGAAAGCCAGAGACCTCGAAAATATCAATTACATCGGAGGCAAACGGAGGATTCAGTTTGAAATCAAAGGCTTGAAGCTGGAAATCATCTTTTATAGAGAAATTCTCGGTTTCATTGTGGCAGCATCCCTCTGGCATCTCATCAGCACCGCAATTTGGCTCAGTATTTATAGCCGTGCTTCTTAGGATATTGCCACAATAATGTTTAGTTACTGAAACTCCTATGGTAGAGAACAGGATTAGAGCTATCGTTAGTATTTGAGCTATTCTTCTCACCCTTTCTTTGTGATGAATTATTGAAACCGAACAAATATACGATATAGTATAGTTGTAAGTTGTGCAAGATTTTGTTTAAAATGTGCAAAATTCTGCACAACTAACTGAGGTGTATCGTCCTGGAAAAATATTCGTTGAATACTGCGTTATGCATCATCATTCATTTAAACCCTTAATCTTAAGGCATTTAGTATTACTGAAACTGAACTAAAACTCATGGCTGCAGCCGCCAGCATTGGGCTTAATAACAAACCAAATACCGGAAAAAAAATACCGGCAGCTACAGGGACACCAATAGAATTATATATGAAAGCAAAAAACAGGTTTTGACGGATGTTTTTCATTACGTCCCTGCTAAGTCTTCTGGCATTTACAATTCCCTGGAGATTTCCCTTAACAAGAGTAATCCTGGCGCTTTCGATGGCAATATCAGTCCCCGTACCCATAGCGATACCAACGTCGGCCTGAGTGAGCGCTGGGGCATCATTAATACCATCACCTGCCATAGCCACCTTCGAATTTTGAGATTGAAGTTCTTTAACGAAGTTAAATTTATCCTCAGGCAGGCAATTGGCTCTGAAGTCATCCAATTTTAATTCTTCAGCAACAGCCCTGGCGGTGTTTTCGTTGTCGCCGGTAAGCATAATGACCTTAAGCCCCATTGCCTGCAATTGGCGGATCGCCTCAGGAGAAGTTTCTTTAATTTGATCAGCTACACTCACTGCTCCGGCCAACTTATCGCCAATGACTAAATACATGACTGTTTGACCCAACTTTTGCAATGCTTCCATTTCTTTCAAATAGTCATCGGAGACTACAACTTTCAGTTCTTCAACCAGCTTTTGATTACCCATGGCAATCAAATCATTGTTGATCCTGCCTTTCACGCCTTTACCGGTGATCGATTCAAATTCAGTTACTTCCCTTAATTTGAGTCCCTTTTCTTTTGCCCCCTTAACAATCGCTTCTGCCAGGGGATGTTCACTGTGATTATCAATAGATGCAGCAAATAACAAGACCTCGTCTTCAGATAAATCGCCAAAAGACATTGCCCTTTTAAATGAAGGCTTTCCTTCCGTTATGGTTCCGGTTTTATCGATTAGAAGGGTGTCAATTTTCTCCATTGACTCGATGGCTTCTGCATCCTTTACCAAGACACCTTGTTTAGCCCCTCTTCCGGTTCCCACAATGATAGACATCGGTGTGGCCAGCCCTAATGCGCAAGGACATGCTATGATTAATACAGAGACAGCATTTACAAAAGCATATACCAGGGCGGGCTCCGGTCCAAAGAAATTCCATATTAGAAATGTTGCTACCGATGATCCAACAATGATTGGGACAAAGTATTTGGCAATGGTATCTGCCAGCTTTTGAATGGGGGCTCTTGAGCGGCTGGCCTTATTAACGAGATCTATTATTTGAGCCAATAAGGTATCGCTGCCAATCTTGAGCGCCTTCATTTCGAAAGATCCAGTGCCGTTGATGGTACCCGCGGTTACATTGTCATTTTCCTGCTTTTCAACAGGAATCGGTTC
Source organism: Bacteroidota bacterium (assembly GCA_027592755.1). GTDB lineage: Bacteria > Bacteroidota > Bacteroidia > Cytophagales > Cyclobacteriaceae > JAJCYL01. Next base: position 48,820 of record JAQCLE010000008.1, read on the forward strand.
GCCGGTGATCATACTCTCATCTACAATGCTTTTACCCTTCGTGACAGCTCCATCAACCGGTATTTTGTCTCCGGGTTTTATTTTAATGATGTCCTGAACCTGAATGTCTTCGACGGCAATTTTAATTTCCACTCCATCTCTTAATACTAAGGCCTCAGGTGGCACGAGGTTGAGTAGTTCTTTGATGGCAGAATTGGTTTGTTGATGTGCCCTGAGCTCCATCACTTGTCCAATAAGCACCAGGGTAAGAATGACAGTAGCAGCTTCGAAATACAGATGAACCTGACCATTCATCTTAAACTCATCTGGGAATAACTGTGGAAAAAGTAGAGCGACAACGCTAAATCCATAAGCCGCACCCACACCCAGGGAAATGAGCGTCCACATATTTGGTGACCACCTTCTTACAGAAGAATAGCCACGTTTGAAGAACTCCCCACTTGAATACAATAGTACAGGCGTGGACAAAATGAATTGAATCCAACCCCAAAGCCTGGGACTGGCAATTTCATTCAAGGGTAGGCCAATTAGCTCACCCATCGAAATGATGAAAACTGGCACCGTAAACAAAACGGCTACCCAAAACCTTTTTAACATCTTTTTATAGGATTGATCTTCCTGGTCATCGCTTATTTCAATATTTTTGGGTAAGAGGTCCATGCCGCAAATAGGACAGCTACCTGGTTTGTCCTGAACAATCTCAGGGTGCATCGGACATGTGTATTCTTTCTTTTTGGATTGTAATGACTCCTGCTTGACCAGGTGCATGCCACATACTGGACAATTACCTGGCTCATTATATGTTTTAGTGCCTTCACATTGCATGGGGCAATAGTATTTGCCTGCGGGAGCATTAGTTTTTTCAATCTTTCCTTCGTCAGAATGTCCATCATTGTGACAACAACTGTGTTGTTCCGAAGTTGTTTGATGGTTTTGCTCGGCGTCTTTTTGTGCGGTTTCCATAAGGAGTATGTTCTATCACCAAATATACTACGAGGGGTTCCTCAAAGTTTTATACAATCTTCGTTACGTTTTATATGATTGTTGCTACACTTCATCAAGAGGCTTCCTCATGTTAGCTTGAGTTTTCTTGAATTGAGAAGGAGTCATTCCTATCGATTTTTTGAATTGATTAGAGAGATGTTGCACACTGCTATAATTCAGTTTGTAAGCAATTTTACTCAGCGACAATTCATCATAAATAAGAAGTTCTTTCACTCTTTCCAGTTTTTGAAGGATGATAAAACGCTCAATTGTGATCCCCTCTACAGAAGAAAAGAGGGTGCTTAACGAATGGTAATTTTTGCCAATCTCTTGTTCAAGATAAGTTGAATAATTGACATTTAGAGGTTCCTTCTGATAAAGAATCTGCTTTAAAAGTAAATTCTTTATTTGCTCAATGAACTGGCTATTCTTTTGCTCCAAAAGTTCAAAACCACGTTTTTTAAGAGCATCACGTATCGATGATTTTTGTTCATCACTGATCTCTGATTCAAGATTCACCATTCCCAATTGAATTGACTTGATTGGTATCTGTGCCAGATTAAATTCTTCCTCAACTGCTTCAATGCAACGCTGACAAACCATGTTTTTGATATAAAGCGTTTGTGGGCTCATAAGGTCATATTAGAAGAGGAAATCTCCAAATATTTTGTCATACGGTGAATCCAGGCTTATTGAGCCAGCCAACCACCATCAATAGCGATTCCGGCGCCAGTCACAAAGCTGGAAGCTGGGCTTGACAAAAACAATGCCAGTGCTCCTATCTCATGAAGTTCACCCCATCGTCCCATTGGGATTTTCGATAGAAATTCTTTGAATTTCACCGGATCGTTGGTTAACGGAAGATTCATTTCTGTCGCAAATGGCCCTGGCAGCATTGCATTAACTGTAATATTTTCTTTAGCCACTTCGAGGGCAAGGGCTCTTGTTAGGTTGATAATCGCCCCTTTACTTGTCGCATATGGAGTACGATCAGCCATGGCAACGTTAGAGAAGATAGAGCCAATATTTACAATCCTGCCATAGCCATTTTTCTTCATTATTGGAACAACCGCTTTACAGGTTAGCCATGATCCACTCACATTGATTTCAATCACTCGATTGAAGTCTTCAAGTGAAACGTCTTCTATAGAGCCACGGACATTGATGCCTGCTGAATTAACCAAGATGTCGATTTTTCCAAATTCAGCCTCCGTTACTGCCACGGCAGCGTTTACCAGAGCTTTATTAGACACATCACATTCAAAGGAAATGCATTTAACTGGATAGGCATCGGTAATAATTTTTTGTGCGATTTGATTCTGCGTCATATCACGAGCTGCGATTGCAATGTTGGCACCGGCTTCTGCCAGGGCTTGGCAAATTTCAATTCCTAATCCACGATTACCTCCTACGACAAGCGCTGATTGTCCACTAAGTTTAAATTGATTTAGGATGCTTACTGCCATAATTATCGACGTTGATTATTGGTTTTGAGCCTGTAAGATATTAGATCAATCCCTTAAACGGAATATCTAACCTGTTAAATTGATAAAAGACGGAATGATATAGATGGATGGTGCTCAGGGAAGGGGCTCCACCACAGTCTCAAGGATATTTTCGGTATTAGATACCGACGGTTCACCTTGCATTTGATTTGTCTCTGGAATAAATTTCCAAACTACCAAAGCCATAGATACTACCGCCAGCGAACCAAGTAAAGTGTTGCCACCATAACCCATGCTGGCATAAAGTGGCCCAGATACTGCGGAACCTAATCCCATACCCAGCTGGCCAATTGAAATGCTTAGACACATCAGTTTTCCCCTTGAGTGATCGGAAGCTACCTCAGAAACAAGCGCTTGAAATGGAACCATCCGTCCGGAAACAACGAGCATTACAAAGAAGAAGAAGGTATAAGTGGTTATTGATATATCAGTTATTGCTGTTATAGTTGCCAGCATAGCCACTGCAAGGGCAAAGCTTGATACAATGATGATTGTTTTTCTTCCTTTTTTATCTGAGATCCTACCTGCTATAGGTCCGGCGATTACCATTGCCACACCACCAACAAGAAATATGAGTGCAATGTCATTGCCCGTGGCCCCTAATGTTTCAAGCCATGTGGGGAAATAAACCACGAAAGAACTCATACCCAGAAACATCAACATATAACCAACGGCAACTGAGCGGTAAACCGGCTTGCGAAGCATTTTAAGATAGTCCGTCAGTACAGATGGAATCGTGAGTTTGTCTTTTGAAAAAACTACGTTCGGTTGAGGCACATATAACCAAACCAAAACGAAAGTAAAGGCCATGGTGGCACAGAAAAAGAGAAAAGGAGCATCAAATCCATACCTGTCAGCTAACAAAGTTCCAAGTGGTATTCCAGCTATCTGGCCTACCGCACTACCTGTCATTGCAATCCCATTGGCCCATCCTCTTCTCTTTTTAGGGAACCGGTCTCCGATATACGCAACACAACTTCCGGTGAGAACACCGCCAGCGGCCCCCGCTAATGCCCTTACAATGAGCATTGAAGTGTAATCAAAAGCTAATAAGTGGAGCGCAAGGCTGACGGTCATAACCCCGCTGCCCCAAAGAAGGATTTTTCGTCTTCCTATTTTATCTGAAATAGGACCAATAATCAGAGCGAAGACAGCCAAGGCAATGGCGTAAGATGTTATGAGCGTTCCTCTCAAACCTTCAGCGATATTTAGTTCTTCGCCTATTACGGATAAGATTGGCACAACAATAAAAAACTGGCTACTTGAGGAAAACATTAGCAGCCATAGCGCCGCGAGAATTAAAATGTTTTGGGATTTTTCTTGCATCAGATTTTAGTGCACTATGACCTTCTACGGTTAAGGACTAAAAAAGGTCGTCAATTTGGACAAATGGTTGGATTATTATGGAAAAAAACATTTTACACGCCAAAGATTAACGATTCGGTAACACCAGCCTGCTTAGATTTAAGGTTTGAAGAAAAAGATGAATAAACATAAATCATGGTTTCCTGAAGTACTTGGTTATTGCAATTCCCTTGAGTTGGAATTTGACCTGATTACAGAAGCGAGGAAAATTGAATTGCAGAAAATCCGGGATCATATTGTTGGCAAGATGAAAAGTGGCCAGGAAACCAGCCTGACTGTTATATGTACCCATAATTCAAGAAGAAGTCATTGTGGACAAATCTGGCTTCAGGTTGCTTCTGATTTTTATGGAATCGAAAACATTAAGACATTTTCCGGTGGAACAGAAGCAACGGCCTTTCACCAAAATGCGGTCGATGCTTTGAAGCGGACAGGATTTCAGGAAGCTCATGAACCGGGGGATAATCCCAGCTACAAATTGTCATACGCCTCTGGAAAAACGATTGAATGTTTCTCGAAAAGGTTTGACCACGCCGTAAACCCATCTGATAATTTTGCGGCGATTATGGTGTGCAATGACGCTGCCGAAGCCTGCCCCTTTGTGCCTGGTGCTGAAAAGCGTTTTGTCCTGCCCTATGATGATCCCAAGGAATTTGATGATACTGATATGATGAAAGCTAAATATGACGAGCGATGGCGCCAGATAGCCAGAGAGATGTTTTATATTGTGAAAGATGTTGTTGGTTCTTAAAAAGTGTCAGACCAAGAACCGTCCCGAAATCACAGTAAAGAAACATGGGACACCATATTCACTTTACAGCTGTCGTAAAAGGTTGTTGATCGATACCCTATCCTCTATCTGCCTTTTCAATTCGGGAATCGAAATACGTTCCTGAAGCATGGTGTCACGATTTCTTAAAGTGACGGTATCATCCTCCAGGGTTTGGTGATCTACTGTGATGCAGTAGGGGGTTCCGATGGCATCATGTCGCCTGTAGCGCTTTCCAATGGAGTCTTTTGCCTCATATTGTGCCTGGAAGTCGAATTTCAATTTATCCATTATTTCCCGGGCTTTTTCAGGGAGTCCATCTTTGTTAATTAGTGGTAGAACTCCCACTTTAATTGGAGCAAGCGCATAAGGTATTTTTAGAACAGTTCGTTCACTGCCATCTTCCAGCGTTTCATCGGTATAGGAACTGGATAAAACCGCAAGGAACATTCTGTCCAAACCAATGGAAGTTTCTATTACATATGGAACATAACTTTCATTGTCATCACTATCGAAATAGTGGAGCTTTTTACCCGAGTGCTCTTCATGACTTTTCAGATCAAAATCAGTCCTTGAGTGGATACCTTCCAATTCCTTAAATCCAATAGGGAAGTTGAATTCAATATCACAAGCGGCATTGGCATAATGCGCGAGATTGAGATGATCATGGAAACGGTAATTTTCTTCGGCAATACCAAGATTTTTATGCCATTTGAGTCTTGTTTGCTTCCATTGCTCATACCACTCAAGCTCTTCGCCGGGTTTGACGAAAAACTGCATTTCCATTTGCTCGAACTCCCTCATCCGAAAAATAAATTGTCGGGCGATGATCTCATTTCTGAAGGCTTTACCAATTTGTGCGATGCCAAAAGGGAGCTTCATTCTACCGCTTTTCTGAACGTTCAGGAAATTAACGAAGATTCCTTGAGCGGTTTCCGGCCTCAGGTAGATGGTGTTGGCGCCCTCTGCTGAAGCGCCCAATTCAGTGGAAAACATAAGATTGAACTGCCGGACATCCGTCCAGTTCCTGGATCCCGAAACAGGACAAGCAATTTCCAATTCCTCAATGAGGGCTTTTACATCTGCAAAGTCCTTTTCCTCTGTCGCCTTTTTGAGCCGTGCATTGGTGGCATCAATTTTTTTCTTGTAATCAACTACCCGCTGGTTGGTAGTTAGAAATTGTTCCCTATCAAAGCTGTCACCAAAGCGCTTGAAAGCTTTCTCAGCCTCTTTTTCAATTTTGGATTCTATTTTAGCAATTGCTTCTTCAATAAGCGTATCCGCCCTGTACCGTTTCTTGGAATCTTTGTTATCAATTAACGGATCATTGAAAGCATCCACATGGCCGGAGGCCTTCCAGGTGGTGGGGTGCATAAAGATGGCAGCATCAATGCCAACAATGTTTTCATTCATTTGCACCATCGCCTTCCACCAGTACTCTTTGATGTTATTCTTCAGTTGGACACCATTCTGACCATAGTCATAGGTAGCACTCAAGCCATCATAGATTTCACTGGAAGGAAAAATAAAGCCATACTCCTTGGCATGGGCTATTGTATGTTTAAGGGGATTACTTTCGTCGATTTTTGCCATAAGGCGCAAAGATAAAAGCAATATTTTCTCAGGGGAAAGAAATGATGAAATGGATAAAAGCGTGGGTATTATTGGTTTTTAAGCTATTTATTTTGCTTTAACATGAAAAAAGCCTCAAATCAAAGATTAGAGGCCTTTCCAAATAAACAACATTAACCCAAAAATGATGGCTGTAGGGGAAGGATTCGAACCTCCACGAAGCGGTTAGCCCCAATCCTGGCCGTAAAAGCCGGGATCGGGATTTATCCCTTATCTTCACCCCCGAGAGAGGAGGGCATGTCTGCCAATTTCAACACCCTACAGTTTAGTTTTGTCCATTTGACAGATCAAAAGTAATGCCCATACTGTTTTGTTAAAAATATTTTAATAATTTTGGCAAAAGTTTCGATCTCATCTAACGATTCGTCGTTATATTTATAATTCGTCATATAATTTTACCACCAAATGAGCAAAAATTATGAAATTGATAATGTCGATTTGAAGATTTTAAGCCTTCTGATGGACGATGCCAAGATTCCTTACACGGAAATCGCCAAAAAAGTCTATGTTTCTGGCGGAACCGTGCATGTGAGAATGAAAAAGCTTGAGGAAATGGGCGTAGTTACCGGTACAACGCTAAATATGGACTACTCCAAGCTAGGTTATGATGTTACCTGCTTTATGGGAATCTTTTTACAAAAAAGTAGTTTATATGATGAAGTGGTTGAAAAGCTCAGGGTGGTCCCTGAAATAGTAAAAATTCATTATACAACTGGCAATTACAATATTTTCATAAAGATCCACTGTCGTGATACACGTCATCTAAGAGAGGTTCTCCATGATAAGATCCAGAAAGTAGACGGAATCGAAAGGACAGAAACATTTATTTCCCTTGAAGAAAGCCTTAACAGGCATATCCAACTGATGCCTGAGCAGAAGTAGTTAGGCCTTGAACGGAGTTAATCGTCATCACGTTATTTCATTGCTGCTCATGGCATTAATATGACGATTTGTTAAAAAAACTGACGAAAAAGCCAGTTGATGCAACCTTATTCCACGTAATTAGTTTTACATTTGAGCTTAATTAGAATTATTCTAAATAAGGATGCATGAGCAAAGATGCCGCAATACTTGATCAGATAACTTCTTCTGAATATAAATATGGTTTTGAGTCAAATATTGATTCAGAATCGGCGCCAATGGGCCTTAATGAGGAGACCGTCAGGTTTATTTCTGCCAAGAAAGAAGAACCTGAGTGGTTACTGGAATGGCGTCTTAAAGCTTACCGCCATTGGCTTACACTAAAGGAACCCACATGGGCTAACATTAAGCATCCTCCAATAGATTATCAGGGCATAATATATTATTCAGCACCCAAGAAGAAGATTACACTCGATAGCCTGGATGATGTTGATCCCGAATTGAGGGAAACATTTAAGAAACTGGGGATTTCATTAGATGAGCAGAAACGATTAACGGGAGTAGCGGTGGATGCGGTGCTTGACAGTGTATCTGTTGCCACTACTTTCAAAGACAAATTGGGTGAACTGGGAATCATATTCTGTTCCTTCAGCGAGGCTGTAAAAGAACACCCGGATTTGATAAAAAAATACCTTGGTAGTGTTGTCCCTATTAACGATAACTATTTTTCCGCATTGAATTCAGCTGTATTTAGTGATGGTTCTTTCTGTTACATCCCCAAAGGCGTTAGATGCCCCATGGAGTTGTCAACATACTTTAGGATTAATGCAGCGAATACCGGGCAATTTGAGAGAACTTTGATAATAGCCGATGAGGGATCCTACGTAAGTTACCTTGAGGGCTGCACCGCTCCCATGCGTGATGAAAATCAACTTCATGCAGCGGTGGTGGAAATCTTTGCTGCAAAAGATGCAGAAGTTAAATATTCAACGGTTCAGAACTGGTACCCAGGCAGCAAAGAGGGCAAAGGAGGTATTTACAATTTTGTCACCAAGCGAGGAATATGCTCAGGGGATAATGCAAAAATTTCGTGGACACAGGTTGAAACTGGCTCGGCTATTACCTGGAAGTATCCAAGCTGTATATTAAAAGGAAACAACAGCATCGGAGAGTTTTACTCTGTGGCAGTGACCAATAACTATCAACAGGCCGATACAGGTACCAAAATGATCCACATCGGAAAAAACACCAAGAGTCGGATTGTTTCGAAAGGTATCTCAGCTGGAAAAAGCCAGAATAGTTACAGAGGTCAGGTACGGGTGATGAGAAAAGCCGAAAATGCAAGAAACTATTCTCAGTGCGATTCTTTATTAATGGGTGATCAGTGCGGTGCACATACGTTTCCTTACATTGATATAGACAATAAATCTGCTCATGTAGAGCACGAGGCTACAACTTCTAAAATTGGTGAGGATCAGATTTTCTACTGTAATCAGAGAGGTATTGCTACCGAAGATGCCGTGGCACTTATCGTGAATGGTTATGCCAAAGAAGTGTTGAATCAACTTCCAATGGAGTTTGCAGTTGAGGCCCAAAAACTTCTTGCGCTGACGCTTGAAGGAAGCGTTGGGTAAGAAAATGTTAATTGTTTCTTGTTCCGTGTTTCTAATTCTAAGATGGCGACGATAAGAAAATTTGAAGACATTGAAGCTTGGCAAGAGGCAAGGGAACTTTCGAAGATGATCTATAAAGTGACAAGTAATGGGCAAGCAGCAAAAGATTTCGGGCTACGAGATCAGATAAGGAGATCATCTGGTTCTGTTATGGACAATATTGCTGAAGGTTTTGACAGAGGGGGAAATAAAGAGTTCATTCATTTCTTATCAATAGCCAGAGGTTCGGCAGGAGAAGTAAGATCTCAATTGTGCAGAATGCATGATCAATCCTATATTGATAAGAATGAGTTTGATGTAATGAATGAAATGGCAGTAAAAATTAGTAACCAAATCAGCGGTTTGATGAATTACCTCTCCAAAAGTGATTTTAGTGGGTTAAAATTCAAACGGTAGTAACAAGAAACAAGAAACCAGAAACCAGAAACACTATAATGTTAAGTATTAAAAATTTAAGGGCATCGATTGATGGGAACGAGATTCTAAAGGGTATAAACCTGGAGGTGAAAGCTGGTGAAGTTCACGCAATTATGGGACCAAATGGTTCCGGTAAGAGCACATTGGCCTCAGTATTAGCGGGTAGGGAGGAATATGATGTTAATAGTGGTACAATAGAATATCTGGGACGGGACTTGATGGAAATGAATCCGGAAGAAAGAGCCAGAGAGGGAGTATTCCTTGCATTTCAATATCCGGTTGAGATTCCGGGAGTAAGTACAACTAATTTTTTAAAGACAGCACTCAATCAAATCAGAGAACATCGTGGTGAAGAAAGATTGGATGCGGTTTCATTTCTTACGCTTATGAAAGAAAAGATGAAGCTGGTTGAATTAGATCAAACACTTATCAGCAGATCTTTGAATGAAGGATTTTCCGGTGGTGAGAAAAAAAGGAATGAAATTTTTCAAATGGCCATGCTGGAACCAAAACTAGCAATACTTGACGAAACAGATTCGGGTTTAGATATTGACGCTCTTAAAATCGTAGCGAATGGCGTGAACAAATTAAAGTCTTCCGATAACGCAACAATAGTAGTAACCCATTACCAAAGACTCCTGGATTATATAATACCGGATTTTGTTCATGTATTGATGAATGGGAAGTTTGTAAAGTCAGGGGGTAAGGAACTGGCTTATAAACTAGAGGAACTGGGATATGACTGGATAAAGGAAGAACAAGCTTTGGTGTAATGCAATAGTTCAATGGGGAAAAAATTAAACGAAATTTTCGCATCACAATTTCAGTCATTTGAAAACCGGCTGAATGGTGAGAAACAAATGCCTGTTCATAAACTTCGAAAAGATGCCTTTGAAGCACTTCAAAGTACTGGCCTCCCGGATAATAAAAATGAGGAATATAGATTTACTCGTTTGACAACACTTCTTGAGAGGTCATTCAATCTGAGTCAGCAAAATCCCGAACAATCTTTGACGAAAGATCAAATTGATGGTCGCATGATGAAAGATATCGATGGATCGTCTTTGGTTTTTCTAAATGGTGTTTATTCAAAAGAACAATCAGTAATTGCCTCCGAGCATCAGGATATAACTATAGACAGTCTCCAGGATGCAATTAAATATGATTCTGAGTGTTTTGAGCACTATTTCAACAAAACAAAATCATATGGAAATGACGGATTCTTATCATGGAACACCGCATTTACTGAAACCGGCGTTAAAATATCGGTTGAATCTAATAGGACATATGAGAAACCCATTGTTCTGAATTTTATAACTGATGCAACGGGACAACAATTTATAGGCAACCCCAGGATATTGATTCAAATAGGAGAAAATAGTGAAATCACCTTCTTGGAGAATTTTAAAACCATTGGGGATTTTCCTGCCTTTAATAATCTTGCGCTTGAGATTATTTCAGAAAAAGCCTCGAGGGTTAAGTACATCAAAATTCAGGATGATGGCGATAACACCATCCATATGAGCAATTCGATGGTATATCAGACCGACGCTTGTAACGTCTCGATGTTTGCTTTCACTTTCAGTGGGAAGATGGTAAGAAACAATTTGAATGTTGTTGTGGACGGTGAGGGCTGCGAGGCGAATATGTACGGATTGTATTTGCTCAACGGAACAACGCATGCTGACAACCATACGGTTGTAGATCATAGAAAGCCAAATTCAGTAAGTAATGAGCTCTATAAGGGTATATTGGATGATAAGTCCAGAGGAGTCTTTAATGGAAAAATTTATGTTCGTCAACTGGCTCAGAAAACCAATGCCTTTCAATCTAATAACAACATTTTGCTTTCTAATGATGCCACAATAAATACCAAACCTCAACTCGAAATTTGGGCCGATGATGTGAAGTGTTCTCATGGTTGCACCACAGGTCAACTTGATGATGAGCAGTTATTTTACCTGAGATCCCGGGGAATTGACAAGGATCGAGCAATTGGCATTTTATTACAAGCTTTTGCAAATGATATTTTTGATAAGACCCCGGTGAAAGAATTGAGGAGTTATTTGGAAGAAATAGTAATGGATAGGTTGAATTAACAATGATTTTAGAATGATTCAGGCATCAGTTTTAGATATAAAAGAGATTCGAACACAGTTTCCTATACTTCAGGAAGAAGTGAATGGCAAAAGATTGGTTTATTTTGACAATGCAGCCACCACCCAAAAACCTAATGCTGTTCTGAAGGCATTGGAAGAGTATTATCATCACAAGAATGCCAACATACATCGTGGAATTCATACCCTGGCAGAAAAGGCTACCACTGCTTTTGAGGAGACACGCAAAAGGGTCAAATCATTTATTAATGCGACCGAAGCTGAGGAAATAATATTCACTAAAGGAACAACTGAAAGCATTAATCTGGTTGCATCCAGCTATGGCAGAAAATTCCTCAAGGCTGGCGATGAAGTCATTATTTCCACCATGGAGCATCATTCCAATATTGTTCCGTGGCAAATGATATGCGAAGAAAAAGGAGCTATCCTGAAGGTTATTCCTGTCAATGACAATGGTGAACTTTTATTGGAAGAATACGAAAACCTGTTATCTGAAAAGACCAGGATTGTTTCGGTAGTTTATGCCTCGAATTCACTGGGCACAATTAATCCGGTTAAGACCATCATAAAAAAGGCACATGAATATAGCGCTGTGGTACTCTTAGACGGAGCACAGGCCACAGCGCATCTCGATATTGACGTGCAGGACTTGGATGCTGATTTCTATGCACTTTCTGCCCATAAAATGTATGGACCAACAGGTGTTGGTGTCCTTTATGGCAAAAGGGACCTGCTCGAGAAAATGCCGCCTTATCAAGGTGGAGGTGAAATGATAAAGGATGTATCTTTTGAAAAAACTACCTATAATGATATACCTTATAAATTTGAGGCTGGCACACCCAATATTGCGGATGTTGTAGGTTTTAAATATGCAATGGATTTTGTTGATGAAATTGGAAAGCCGAATATTCATGCGCATGAAATGGCGGTATATGATTATGCTGTGGAGAAGATGGAGGAGATACCCGGGTTTCAACCCGTTGGCATTGCACTTAAAAAAGTAAGCGTTTTATCTTTTTTGATTGATGGGATACATCCATTTGATATTGGTCAGATGCTTGATGCACGAGGTGTTGCCGTAAGAACGGGACATCATTGCACACAACCTTTAATGGACCGGTATGGCATTGAAGGAACTGCAAGAGCATCTTTTTCGATTTATAATACAAAGGATGAGGTTGATGTGATGGTTGATGCCCTTAAGCGAATCATTAATTTTATTAAATAATGGCCACTACTGAAGCGCAAGATCAGATTATTGAGGAGTTTGCCATTTTGGATGGTGATCAGGAGATGATGAATTTTTACATCGTGGAGCTTGGGCAAAAAATGGAATTATTAGGCGAAGAGTACATGATTGATGACAATCTCGTTAAGGGATGCCAGTCAAAAGTTTGGCTAAAATCTGAATTGACAGGGGATAAGGTAAAGTATTTGGCGGATAGCAATACAGCAATTACCAAAGGACTTGTGAGCTTGCTCATCAGGGTTTTTTCAGGGCAAACTCCGGAAGATATAATCAGTACTGAAATATATTTTCCAGAGAAGATAGGAATGTCAAGATTCATAGGTACTCAGCGTTCAAATGGTTTCCTGGCAATGATCAAGCAAATGAAGCTGGAAGCAATAGCTTACCGGGTGGTTTTAGAAAACCAAAATTGAATTCAGCAATGGAGATAACAGAAGAAAAAACATTGGAATTGAAGGATAAGATAGTTAACGCAATCAAAACAGTATTTGATCCAGAAATTCCTGTTGATGTTTATGAACTGGGATTGATTTATGAAATAAATGTTTTGCCTGTCAACAACGTAGAAATAGTAATGACGTTAACTTCACCATCATGTCCATCGGCAGAGGCAATCCCGAACGAAATTGAGCAAAGTGTTAGAAGTATTGATGAAGTGAATGATGTTCATATTGAATTAACGTTTGATCCGCCCTATGCGCCGGATATGATGTCTGAAGCTGCCAAACTTGAGCTTGGCTTTATGTAATAATTATTGATAACTATTAAACTTATAAAAAATGTATCCTGAAGAATTAGTTGCACCAATGCGAACGGAACTTACTTCCGTTGGTTTTACAGAGTTTAAAACGGCACAAGAGGTTGAAGATCATTTGGAAAACCATAGAGGAACGACTTTGATCGTAATCAATTCGGTATGTGGTTGCGCTGCTGGAGCTGCAAGACCCGGCGTGGTGGCCGCTGTTAAGCACAGTGACAAAAAGCCTGATACCCTTGCAACCGTTTTTGCGGGAGCCGATATTGAAGCTGTCGCAAAAACCAGGGAATATCACGCTCCATATCCGCCATCATCCCCATCAATTGCCTTGTTTAAGGATGGTGAATTGGTCCATATGGTTGAGCGTCATCATATTGAGGGAAGACCGGCTGAGCTAATCGCAAATCATTTAGTACAGGTTTTCGAAGAATATTGCTAAATAGCAAGTTCTTCCTTGCGCATGTGGTGAAATTGGTAGACACGCTGTCTTCAGGAGGCAGTGCTTTCGGGTGTGGAGGTTCGAGTCCTCTCATGCGCACAGAATTTTTCCCTGATATTAATCAATAAGGTTGAACAAACGACTCCATCGGATTTTCCTGAAGCTAAATGCGCTTTGTTCTGAGTCTACTGAGAGCCAAATGAACAAGGCTTTTCCGACTACGTGATTTTCTGGAACAAAACCCCAAAAACGAGAGTCAAGAGAGTTGTGTCTATTGTCACCCATCATAAAGTAATAATTTTGTTTGAAGGTATATTCACTTACTTCTTGTCCGTCGATAAGTAATTTAAAGTCCTCAACGGTTACGTCGACATTATCCTCATAATCCCGGATTGTTGAGGTATACTTGATGATATTCATCGAATCCATTTGAATAGTCATGCCTTTGGCCGGAATGATAAGGGGGCCAAAGAAGTCTTTGTTCCAATCAATATAATCTGACTTTGGGAAGATGTCTCTTTCGGAATAATCCTCTGGCGATTTAAGCAGGGCAATCGCAGGAATAAAATTAAGAGTTTGCAATTTTTTTATGGTTTCTGGCCGCGTTTGAATGATGTAAGCCAAATCAAGTCCTTCAAAATCTCCTAGCGGAATACTATTCTGAGATAATATCCGATCGATCATTCTTGAATCATGATAGGGGTGAACCTCACCTAATGAAATATCATATTGTTGAAAGAATCGATCTGGCAGGGGTTCCCTTGAACCAATAAGGTAACTAAGTTCCATGTCAATGGGGTTCTCCATAGCCTCACCGTTAACGTATACCTGTGTGTCATAAACCTGGAGTGTGTCGCCACCTATTGCCACACATCTTTTGATATAGTGTGTTTTTAAATCGAGTGGCAGATCAGGGTCATCGGCTGGATAATTGAAAACAACAACGTCGTTTCTTTCTACGTCTGAAATTCCTGGTAAACGATACTGTGGTAGTTGTATCCAGTCGAGATAGGATGGCAATTCGGTAAGCCAGATTTTTCCATGAGTGAGCGGCACCTGAAGTGGAGTTTTTGGAGTTCTTGAACCATAACTTATTTTACTAACAAAAAGATAATCACCTACCAGCAGAGATTTCTCCATTGAAGGCGTTGGAATTGTAAATGCCTCCATGAAAATCCAACGGATTAACGTGGCGGCAACAACCGCGAAAACTATTGCATCCCACCACTCCTGTAATGCCGATTTCTTTCCCTTGGGTTCTTTTTTCTTAAAAAAATCAAATTTCATTCTATACTATTTAAAAAAGAGTCGCAAAAATATGTGATTATAAACTCAAACATGTAGGGTAACTATAATCCAAGGAAATCATCCATTGTAAATACCCCTTTTTTATCTCTAAGCCATTCGGCAACTAAAACGGCTCCCATCACAAAACCTTGCCGGGAAAAAGCCTCGTGCCTGATTTGAATACTGTCAACATCTGATTTATAGTTAACAGTGTGAATTCCAGGCACGTCACCCTGACGCAAGGAACCAATACCAACTGTATCTCCAACAGAATCACCCAGAGACCAGTTTTTCAGGCTGGAGTACTGATCAATGATGCCTTCGGCAACAGTAATTGCTGTCCCGCTAGGAGCGTCTTTCTTTTTGGAATGGTGGATTTCCTCTATTGTAGGCTTATAGCTTGAGTGATTTTGCATCAATTTAGCCAGCCACTTATTCAGCTTAAAAAATAAATTGACACCAAGGCTAAAATTGGAGGCATAAAGAAAACTACCACCAAGCATTTTAGCATGGTCTACGATTTCCTGATGTCTATACAACCAGCCAGTTGTGCCACTTATTACAGGTATTCCATTATCTAAACATGTTTTGATATTATCAAAAGCGCAATTAGGCTGAGTAAATTCAATAGCGACGTCCGTATTGTTACTATTGTAATTTCTGAGGTCTTCAGGATTGTCGATGTTTACAATGCCTGTGATCTTATGATTTCTAGACAAGGCGTATTGTTCGATCGCCTGACCCATTTGACCATAACCGATTAGAAGGATTCTCATTAGTTAAGATTCATTGTAATAGCCAAACCGAGATTGTAGGGTGATGTGGGAATGCTAATAAGAGTCGGGGTCACCTTGAAAGCAAGCTCATCGTTAACATTAAATTCATCAAGGTGGGCAGAAACATGGGCGTCCACAATGGTCATACCATACCAAAGAAGTCCTATTATTATAGCGAAATCACGATCTCGCCGTGTTTTGTCTGTATTTAGTCTCAAGGCTTCAGCAGAATAAATACCATCTGGAAATGGGCTTGAAGTGGTCGGGTCTGTATCAATCTCATTAAATAAGGCGTTACGAAATGCCCGGTACAGTTGATTATTCCTTTTTACCAGATGAATGAAAAACATCCCGCCACCATAAACAATTGGAAGCTTGTAATATTGCTTATTATAAATTTGTCCCAATCCCAGAAAAACAGCGGCATAGGTAGCTGCTTTTTTCGGGTCGAGTTGAGACTTTTGTACAAATAATGATGATTTTTCGGCTAATTGCCTTAAAACTTCTCCAGCGTTATCAAGATTTATAGTATCCCTTGTAATGGTGTTATCATCTTGTGCATTTGCACAGATATTTATTAAAAAACAAAAACCAATGAGGAGATTTCTCATATCAATTATGATCTGAATCTATAAGTTGAGAAGATCCAGAATTCGGTTGAGGTCATCCGATGACGTAAATGGTATTTTAATTTCACCTTTATTGTTACCATCAACTTTTACACCAATTTTAGAGCCAAAATGTGATGAAAGTTTCTGTTGAAGTTGTTTGAATTCATAATTCAATTCACCGGTAGATGGTTGTTTGGCTATAGCTTTCTTACCCGTATTTCTCACTAAATGTTCAACAGCCCTTACAGATAAATCTTCAGCAATTATATTATTAAATATTTCTAATTGGAGGACAAGATCCTCGATATTGATTAACGCCCTGGCATGCCCCATTGTTATTTTACCATCTCTCAGTGCTATCTGTATATTCGGAGGTAATTTCAATAGCCTCAAATAGTTGTTGACTGTGGTTCTGTTTTTACCAACGCGATCCCCCAGTTCTTCTTGCTTCAGATTACATTCGGCAATTAATCTTTGATAACTGAGAGCAATTTCGATGGCATTAAGATTTTCTCTTTGAATGTTTTCAATCAAAGCCATTTCAAGCATCTGCTGGTCATTAGCGGTCCTTATATACGCGGGGATGGTCAGCAGGCTTGCTAATTTAGTAGCTTGTAACCTTCTCTCACCACTAATAATTTGATATCTGTCATGCCCTAATCTCCTTACAGTTATGGGCTGGATAATTCCTTGGATTTTGATTGATTCTGATAGTTCTTCCAGCGCTACCTGATTAAAATCCTTCCTTGGTTGGAAAGGGTTAATTTCAATCTTGTCAATGGTAATTGCACTAATTCCTCCTTCAATTGCAGCTCCTTCTCCACTCAATTTAGAACTTGTTTGCTGTACGTTTTCAGAATCTCCTAAAAGTGCTCCTAATCCTCTTCCTAGTCCTGTTCTTTTTTTAGTCATTTCAAAGTGTTGACCCTGAGTGAATCAGAGTTATAACTGATTATTGTTAACTAAGATCTCTCTTGCAAGGTTCAAATAGCTAATTGCTCCTTTGCTTTCAGCATCATGAGCAATAACTGGCTCACCATAACTCGGTGATTCACTGAGTTTGACATTCCTCGGGATTATCGTCTCAAATGCCATCGACTTAAAATGTGTTCGAACCTCTTCAACAACCTGGTTTGACAGGCGTAATCTCACATCATACATTGTGAGTAAAATACCTTCAATTTCAAGCTCAGTATTGAGTCTGGATTGAATGATTTTAATTGTATTTAACAATTTACCGAGTCCTTCGAGAGCGAAATATTCGCATTGTACTGGTATAATTACAGAATCTGCCGCTGTAAGTCCATTAATGGTAATCAATCCTAATGAAGGTGAGCAATCGATTATGATATAATCATAAAGATCTTTTAAGGGTTTAAGAGCATCCTTCATTCTTTCCTCTCTCCTCTCTACATTCACCATTTCTATTTCAGCTCCAACTAAATCAATGTGAGAGGGAAGAATGCTGAGGTATTGAATGTCACTTTTAAGTATTGAACTCTGCGGGTCTGCCCCATTGATCATACATTCATAAATTCCACTTTCAATTTCCTTTGGATCAAATCCGATTCCTGATGTAGCATTTGCTTGAGGGTCCGCATCAACTATTAGGGTGTTCTTTTCTAAGACTGCCAGACTTGCCGCCAAATTGATTGCCGTGGTAGTTTTGCCAACGCCACCTTTTTGATTGGCTATTGTAATAATCTTACCCATATAATGCTGATGAAGTGATTTTTTTTTAAGGAGCACAAAGATATGATAATGAGTATGAAAACCTTGTTGAGATTGAAGGGGTTATTCACATTTTGATAACATAAGCACCCTGAGATTTATAGGGGGTTGTCAAAGCCTATGGGTCATTTAAAATAGAATTGATAAACATAAAATAGTTAACTAAATTTAATGTTCGCGTTTTTTGTAAAACGGCCATTTAAGACGTTATAAGGGGCTTTGAGTTTTTTATAAAGTCTAATTTGTTTAGGTATAAAGTATAGTCTAATTTTGCGGTCGCTTAGGCGGGAGGCATTGAGAGGATGCTTCGACTAAACTCATGTATTTAGCTTTGATAGTTGCTGAAGGCTGGTTAAGCTGAAGGGGTTAAAGAGGCTATGTATTTAAGAGTGAAAGAGTTCATTGAATAGATGGTAAATAGATAGTAGACCGCTTGAAAACGGATAGTTAATTTCTTTTTTTGAGTAAAAGGCCGGGCATCAGACACATTGAAGTCTCCCCCTGATTT
>JAQCLE010000196.1 GCA_027592755.1 Bacteroidota bacterium
GACCAATTAATAATATAAAACATGCTATCTTCTAATTCACACAACAGGTTAATAATACAATTCTGCTATCGCCTACAACACTTGCATTCCTGTACAGAGTTTTTACATCGTTACTGTTTCTCCAATCAGCTTTCATTGCTACTTTGTACCATGTCTTTAATGTCTCATCGCTATCAGGATATTTCTCCCAAAACTCTCTTATCATCTTTCCGGACACAATATTCTTCATTATCTCAAATGCTAAAGTAGATAAATTGTTTTCAATATGAAAACATTCTCTAGCAAAAGGCGTCACTTCCTATGGGTTTGTTATATAATGCCTGCCCGTCCGGAACATAGTGGAGGCGGGTCCTGCGTTATCCGCCCGGATGAACCCGCCAGAATCACTCTCAGCTGGGTTGGCATCCGTTCGGACGGGTGTTAATATAGCTTCGGTTCGAGGGGAGGGATTAATAGTTTATTGAGGGCCATTTTCGTCCTTACAAGCAACCATTCATTTTTGAGCCCTAACGAGCACTCTTTCAGCTTTTTAAGGGGAGGGTATAGTAGTGGTAAAAGATGAATGTGCGCGGAATTAAAACCCAATTTCCATCATTCATAATGTGACCACATGCGGATCACTTTGACAATTTTTTCGTCTTCTAAAACTTGGTATACCAGACGATGTTGAATATTTATTCTACGGGAATAAGCTCCAAGTAAATCTCCTTGCAATTTTTCGAAAGGGGGATATTCTTGAAATGGATTTTGCTCTAAAATACCCAGTAGGTTCTGAACTTTTGATTTTAATCCAGAAGAAGAGATTTTCTTTGCATCTTTCTGGGCTTGCTTCGTATAAGACAGAGAATAGTTGTTCACCAATCTAAATCCTTAGAAGTATCAGATATAGGCGTGTTCATTCCTTCAACAATAGATTCCCGCATTCCTGGTATTGAAGTCAAATACAAAGTCTCCTGAATGTTTCGCCAATCTTCCTCACTGACCAAAACAGCATTATTCTTTTTTCCGGTAATCTGGATAGGTTCGTGGGTTACATTGGCCTGATCTATCAACTTATAGATATTTTTTCTCGCTTCAGTAGTTGTCAATGTTTTCATTTAACAAACGTACGTTATAACGAACGTTTTACAAAATGTATTCGTAAACCTACTTGCAAAACCCTTGACAATGGGCATCAGAGAGGGACGTTGCACAGGAGAGGAATCCGACCAGGGAAGGAGAGTGGCAAATGTGTGCGGGTATGATTTAACAATCTACAACCATTTAGCTACCTTTATAATCAAAAGTTAATTAGGCTAATGAGTGAGCGAAGTGGCAAGGCCGTAGTAATCATTGTAATCCTAATGGTTGTACTGGCAGGTGCATGGTATTTTTTCATGTATAGGCCTGAGCAAGAAGCAAAAGAAAAAGCACGCCTGGAGCAGATTTCAAAAGAAGAGGCTGAGAAAGCAGCAGCGGAACTAGCCGAACAGAATAAAGCTAAATACGAGCAGTTGATAGAGAATGCCGATGCTGAATTTGAACGGGAAAATTGGGAAACCGCAAATTCCCTTTACACTGAAGCATCCGCTCTTTTTCCAGATGAATTATATCCTCAGGATCAATTGGCATTAGTCAAAGCAAAATTAGATGAAATGGCAGTATTAGAGGCTAAAAGAGCAGCAGGCATTGTGGAAACAGTTTCTTCACCTACCGGCAGTTTCTATGTTATCGTATCCAGTAGTATAGACGATGATTTGGCGATGGATTATGCCCGCAAATTGGCTAATGAAGGAAATAATGTTAAAATCATTGAGCATAATGCCAATAAGCTATCTTTTTATGGGGTGTCTGTTGCTAATTATGATACTAGAGAACAAGCCGAATCCGCTTCTGCATCCTACAATACTACCTATAATGGGGTTTGGGTATTAAAATATTAAGATACCAGAATCCAAAATATCGTCAGTAAGCCCGTGTTTGTTTCGCAAGGCCAGGCTGCGCGTAACATTGTAGTGGCGGTTCGTGCGTTATAGCCAGCCCCGATGCCCGTCGGGATTTGCAGCAGGGGCTGAGCGTAAAGAATTGATCTCCTATACCAATTTAGCAAAGGCCAGGAATTAGAGAGAGCAAGAGGAAATAGCAAATGTTTTGAAGTCCCGGTTCATTCAGCCAACTATAGACATTTTACTACCACTTATATCCAATCAATAGATCAAAGAATTCCATTTATCAAAAGAAATTAGCAATAATATAAGTAAGTTGGTTATTAAATAGGCCTCTTTTTTATCATACTACTTATGGATGATTTATTGTAGGGAAATTTATAAGTAAGACATCCCAGGAAAGTTCCGATACAAAAACAGAAGATAAGCTGGTTGCCATTTTACACACTACCGATGTTCAACAAGGGAAATCTATAGTTTGTTATATCCTGAAGCTTAATTTTTTCCTTTAGAGGGGAGAAAGAGTTTTTTCTTACTTCAATTCTTAGTACTACTAGAACACCCGCCTTGCCGGCGAGGCAGGCGAATTTGACATTTTAGATAAGAGTGGAGGGTGAGCGGAATGGTAAATGGGTGTGGTATTTGTTAGCAGCTATCCCGTTTTGTATTCCTTGACTAAAACATCAAATGATAAACCCAATTTTGGACCGATTGCTCTTATTACGGGGA
>JAQCLE010000094.1 GCA_027592755.1 Bacteroidota bacterium
CAAAGGTTTGAACTTTTTCCGCTATTTTATCCGTTTTTTGAAATTAGACTTTCGGATAGTTGTGATTTGATTAGAGGAATAAAGCCAAATTACATGGAAACCTTTATTTATAAAACTACTGAAGAAACTGTCATCAACTTCGCTAAACATTTCGCAAGGGAAGCTGACGGTCGGGATCAATTTAATGTGGCATTGTCCGGTGGACAGACACCCAAACTATTTTTCGAAATTCTTTGCTCTGACTTTAAGGAGGTAATTAATTGGGAGAATGTTCAATTCTTCTGGGGAGATGAACGATGTGTCCCTCCTGATCATAGTGAGAGTAATTTCGGTTCTGCCAAAGATCGATTGTTCAAGCCAATTAATACGAATTGGAATATTCATCGGATAAAGGGAGAAAATGATCCTGAAGAAGAAGCGATAAGATATTCAAATGAAATAGTAGAATATGTACCTATAGTGAACGGATTGCCTCGTTTCGATTTCATAATCCTGGGACTTGGTGAGGATGGGCATACTGCTTCCATTTTTCCTGACCAGATGAGGCTACTCACTTCTGATTTGATTTGTGCCGTAGCATCTCACCCGGAAAGTGGTCAGAAGCGCATTACACTTACAGGAAAAGTTATTAATAATGCCTCTATTGTGGCATTTCTTACACCTGGAAAAGGAAAAGCCGAAAGGATTTCTGAAATCTTGAACGAAAGAGAAATATCAAGACAATATCCAGGAGCAGCGATTAACCCAGAAGAAGGTCAATTGTATTGGTACCTGGATGAAGCCTCTGCAAGGTTGTTGAATTAACTCACACGTTTGGTCCAAATTGGTCGTTTGGCGTGATTAACAACATGTTTTGAAATTCTGGTATTGAACAAAACTTCCAAACCTCTGCGGTAATGGGTAGCCATAGCTATAAGTGATACATCCAGTTTCTCAGCATACCCAAGGATTGCTTCGGCTTCATCAGGATGCCGAATGGCTTCAATGGAGTAATCCTCAAGTTCGAAATATTCCGCGAATTTTTTCATTCGGGTTTCTACTTCATTTTTGGTCACAAAATCAGAATCATAAACTTTCACAAGATGAAGATGTGCATTGTGAGCTTTTTGCAATTCTTTAATATCTCTTAATGCTTCTTCCTGTTCTTCTTTAAGATCGGTAGGGTATAAAATGCTCTTGATATTGGTAAGGTCACATTTTTCCTTAACAGTGATAACCGGGCATTTTACATACTTCACTATGTTTTCCGCAGTCGATCCAACAAGCATTTCATCCAGCCCGCTTGAACCCTTTGAACCAAGAATAATGAGATCAGCGTTTACTTCCCTGATACATTCGGCAATTGATCCATAGGGGTGTCCAATCTTTATCAAAGATCGTATGTTGAGCCCTTCACCAATTTTTTCATCTACGATCTGATCAAGCCTTTCCCGGATCTTCTTTTTCAACTCAATAACGAAAACGTTACTCATTATATCTTCAGAGATTCCACCAATACTTTTAAAAACAGGGCTGTAGGGATCTTCAATTACATTGAGGAGGATAATCTCGGAAGATTCTTTGTTAGCCAGTATGGCAGCCGTCTCAAGCGCATTATTTGCTTCTTTTGAGAAATCGGTAGGTACTAATATTTTTTTATACATAGTTTCAGTTTTGGGCAAATAAGAACTGTTAATTGACTTATACCAAATGTAAAAGATAAAACATCATAAATGAATGATTATACCCCAAAAATACAATGAGACTTGTTTGGTATAGCTCAAATACTACCGATTCATTTCGAGCCCTGGAGAGAAATATTCGAACCATTAAGTATTAGGCACAGCTCTTATCGAAGATTCCTCTTTCCGAATACTCGGGATCGGAATGACCTTAACCATTTGGTCATTTCGATACGGAGCATAGCGGAGTGAGAAATCTACACTAAAGAAAGAACAGGGTTTATGGAGCTTAAAGATTCCTCTCTTCGTTCGGAATGACCATTAATTAATTGGAATCAAATTGGGTGTCAGGATGAGGAGGCCATTCCATGACATTTGAGTTCAGAAACGTCCATTCAGGGTTTTCTCTATTGATAAGTTCGTTTTTCTTTTCCCTCCTCCATTTTTTAATTTCTTTTTCTCGGGCAATGGCCATACTGGCATAAGGATACCTTTCGTAATGAACCAGGTTATGGCAATGGTAACGACCCGTAAAAGTTTTCGGCCTGCCTTTGTTCCAATAATGATCGATAAGTCGATATTCTAAATCGTTGGTCATACCGACATAGAGCACCGTTCTTGATGGATTGGTGATGATGTAGACGAAATAATTCCCCATTATTCTAATTTATTAATTTTTGGTCATTTCGATACGGATAATAACGTAGTGAGAAATCTTCCTGACGTTGAGAATAAAGCACATCTCTTAGCTAAGATTCCTCCGGTCGTAGGAATGGCCTTAAAAAAATACGGTCATTTCGACATGCAGCGAAGCGTAGTGAGAAATCTACAACAAAGAAAGTACTGAGTTTATCAGATTGAAGTTTCCTCTCTTCGTTCGGAATGACCTTAAAAATATAGGGTTACTTTGATACGGAGCATAACGGAGTAAAAATTTTTCCTAAAGTGGATTTGTGTTCATGAAACTATGACAAATAGCTTATTGATTATCAGAAATCTACAACATCGAATAAGTATCCACAAAAATATGATGCATTGAACAATACTTTAAACTAAACCAAATTCAACCTATATTAGATTACTAATTATAAACATCGAACAGATGAAAAAATCAATCCTACTCCCTATTTTTTGTTTGATTTTGGGTCAGACAGGCTTTTCTCAACTGGTAGCCGACCGTTCCAACAAAATCAATCTGGATTTCAGCCGTGAGTTGGTAGCAGAGATGCCGGAGATCATCTGGCAATATCCCCGTCAGGAATATACCAACAGCGAAGAAAACCAGATAGAGGTGAAGGCTACTGTCAGCTGTACCGTACCCTTGAAGGACGTAACAATATTCATTAAGCAATCATTGGAGGAGGAAGCGCTAAGTGCCAAACCTATTGCATTGGATCCATCTGCTTTGACAGCCAATATTGATCTGGACATGTCTCTTATCAAGGGTCAAAATTACTTAGAGATCAGGGCCGAAAATGAACAGGGAGGCGTGGTAACTGATACCCGATCCATCCTTGTAGGCATGGATGCTTTAAAAGATGCCATCGCAATTGATCGTAAAGATTATGCCCTACTGTTTGCCACTGACCGCTACGACAATTGGACCGACCTTGTGAACCCGATCAACGACGCAGAAACAATCAGTAAAGAATTGTCCGAACGTTTTGGCTTTGAAGTAGAGATAGTAAAGGATGCCAGCCAGGATGATGTCTTCAATAAACTGAGGCAATATGCACAACGGAACTATAAACCACAAGATCAGCTGTTCATCTTTTTTGCCGGTCATGGTCAGTATGATGAAACATTTGGTGAAGGTTATATCGTCGCCAAAAACTCGTTGAAGAATGATGATGCCAAGACCTCCTATATCTCCAAACAGGCTGAGAAGTAACATCAACAACATTCCCTCGAATCACATCTTCCTGTCTATGGATGTTTGTTTCGGAGGCACTTTTGACGCAGTTCTCGCTGCCAGCAGGGGTTCCTACACTGAAGCAGATGATGAGACCTTCATTGCCAAGAAGTTATCACTTAAAACAAGGAAATACCTTACCAGTGGCAGCAAAGAGTATGTTTCCGATGGCATTGCAGGTCAGCACTCACCCTTTGCCAGGAAATTCTTAGAAGCCTTGAAAAGTAATGGTGGTGGGGATAGAATTCTAACACTTACTGAATTGAACCTTTTTATGGAGCGTCTGCAAACTACCCCCCGGGCTGGAGACTTTGGTGACAATGACAAGGGTAGTGATTTTCTGTTTATTGCCAGGTAGTATTTGACGTCATTTCGATTTGGAGCGAAGCGAGAAATCTTCCAAAATAAAGGAACAATACATAGGAGTTTGAAGATTCCTCTCTACGTTCGGAATGACCAACTAAACACTAAGGTCATTTCGATACTGAGCATAGCGGAGTGAGAAATCTTCGCCCAATTAGAGGAGTAGCATCCGAGCGCTCAACCTTAATCCCTAAAGGGAACCTTCGCTCTCTATCTTCAATAAATCCAACATAAATGGTACCCCTTCAGGGGACAGGGGTTTCATTTTGCTTTGCTCCTGCCTTCGTCACTCAGACTTTATAAAAGGAGTTTGAAGATTCCTCCCCCTATGGCTAGGGGTCAGAATGACCTTAACCATTTGGTCATTTCGATACGTAGTGAAGCGTAGTGAGAAATCTTCGCCCAATTAGAGGAGTGGCATCCGAGCGCTCACCCTTAATTCCTAAAGGGAACCTCGGCTCTCTATCTTCAAAAATCCAAAATAAATGGCACCCCTTCAGGGGACAGGGGTTTCATTTTGGCGTTTGTTTACCCTTAAATCACAAGATAGCCTGGAAGTTACTCCTGTGCGATTGATCAAATTCAAAACTAATAATCTGGTTACTGTCCCTCTTTGTTCGGGATGACCCCCATAGGAGTTTGAAGATTCCTCTCTACGAGCGGAATGACCCCAAATTATGGTTCTTAATGACCTCACGTCTTCTATTCAAACCTCAGCGAGTCAACGGGATTGGCACTTGCAGCCTTATAAATTTGCGCTATCAGCATGAGCATAATCAAAACCGTCAGCCCTAAAATGGGCATTAGCATCATCGGCCAGGTGATGATAATATGATCGCTGTAACCCTTGAGCCATTCATTGCTTAACAGCCATACAACCGGTAAGCTTATCGCGGACGATGCAATAACCATGGCGAGATAGCCCTTTGATAAATCCTTGAAAATATCCGCGAAAGAAGCGCCTAACGCTCTTCTTATGCCTATCTCTTTGGTACGATGAATCAGTGCAATAGCGATCAAAGCGAATAATCCCAGGAATGAGATGACCATCGCCAGACCTGAAAGAATAATTAAAGCAGCCTGAACCAATTGTTCATTGGTATATTTTGAAACAATGGTGTCATCAAAATGGGAGTAATCAAACGGTGAATTAGGGAAGATCTCGGTATAGAATTCTTCAACTTCGGCAAGTTTCAATTCGTCACGGCCCTTTAAGAATCTTATAGAAAAAAAGCTGTATTCATCTCCCAGGTGTGGGCTTTTCATGAAAATAACTCCTCCATACCCGAGAGGGTTTTCATTCAACGCCGTCATTTGATAATCCTTGTATATTCCAACAACCTTCATTCTTCGGTGTTTTGCCGTGTCGAGTTGGTCGCCAAAATAGTGGGCAAAGATGTCGGTGTTTAACGCTGACTTAACAGGTTCGAAACCCAGCTCTTTGGCTTTGATCGAGCTAATGAGAATCTGTTGATCTGAAGGAATGTTAGCTTCAAAGTTATTCCCTGAAATCAATTGGATATCGTAGAAATCAACAAAATTAGGATGGACCAGCCCATTGCTGACTGTCACATGTGATGTCAGTTCCCCGGGGCGGTAAGTAAGTCCAAAAACCTGGGAAACATCTCCAGGGTAGGACAGTGAGGCAGTTATATCAATACCGGAAATCCTGCTGCATCCACGAATAAAGTCTTCAATTTTAGAGGATAACCTGTCTGACGAAGTATTCGGAACTCGTATTAGGATGACATTTTCAGGATTGAAGCCGAGGTTCTTATCAAGGATATAGCTGGTTTGAGAATAGACAACTGATATACCAATAAGTAATCCAGAGGTGCAGATAAATTGAAAAACCAATAAAATTTGCTGGAGGACTGTTCTTCGGTAAAAACCACTATTGGGTTTCCCTTTCTTATTGACCGGGGCAGTTATAAGACTCAGGAATCTGCCATGTGATAGTAAAGCGGTAACAGAAATGAGGAGAATCATCAATGGTATAAGCACCCAGATTAAGGGATTGTTAAACAACACTGAAGGATCGTATTCCAGGCCATAGGTAATCAAAGCGGGTTGTGCAGCGTCACTTAGTGAGAAGGCTATCATGAACGCCAGGACATTCCTTAGAAAGAATTCCAGGATAACCTGCATGTACAATTCTCTTCTGCTTGCTCCAAATATTTTCCTCAAATTCAACTCCTTTGCCTTGTTGATCAATTGGGAAATAGTGAGGTTAATGGTATTCACCCAGGCAACAGCAAGTATTAGAAATCCCGTGATCAACAAGAGGGTAAAAAGACCTTTTTCATAGGTGACCGTTGGCAGCATTTCCGAATCTAAGCGGGCATAATGGACCTCTTTGAGTGGTTGAAGCAGCGGTTCAAACAAGGGGTTCAGTTCACTGGTCCGTTGATAGGCGAGCTCATAGTATTTATGGCTCATATTTTTAACATCAATTTCGAATTTGTTAAAGTCAACACCGTCATTCAATTTGATGAATACCTGTCTTTCCCAAAAACGGGAACTGTTTTCAGATAAAAGAAGATCAAACTTTACTGATGAATTCATTGGTGGATCATAAACGCCTTTTATCATCACTTCTACTTCATTATTGATAAAAAGGCTTTGGCCGATTACATCAATCCGGTTAAATAGCTTTTCAGCCAGAGCCTTCGATAAGACAGCGGAATTTGGTTCACCTATCGGGTTACCCTCGGCCTTCGATAGGAAATCAAACTCAAAAACTTCAAAAAACGAAGAGTTTACATATGCGAAGCTCGACTCTTTGATCTGATCATCTTTTGAGCCAGGTTTTGACAGCCAAATGTTTTCAGCAGGTGCAGCCCTGTTAAACGGCCCCAGATAAAGGCCAAGTTGTATCTGGGTTACGGCAGACACTTCGGAAAAGTCGTTGACTATTTCTGAACCAATGATTGATACATCGGAAATCTCTGATAGGTTTAATTCCTTTAGTCCCCGATCATCCGAAATTATGGTATAAGTTCCAATTCGGTAGATGTTATCACGATCGGGTACCAATGTATCGAAACTGTAATGGAAACTTACGAACTGAAAGATCGTAAGGCTGGTCGCCATTGCCAGACTTAATCCCAGAAGATTGATCATCGAAAAGAAGGGCCTTCTCCGCAAAGTTCGGAGTGCGATGACCAGGTAAATTCTAAGCATGACTAATTATTTGTGAACCCACCTCTGAGATTACCTGATATTTTGAATTACTATTAATCTTTTTAACAGGGCAATTCTTAGGATGTAAAGTAAAGGTTATCAAAGACTTAAAAAAGATGTTTAGAAGAATTCCACTATATTTAACCGGGAATAAATTTTTCGCTTTTTACTGAATATTGTGTCATACCTGATAATATCATACTAACCACCCGTAATAATTATGGAAATATTCCTGAAGAGATTTACATCTGTCTTTCTTATCATTTTGTTCAGTTCAACTTTGGTGTGCAATGGCCAGGATTATGTGTTCAAAGCCTTGTTAAGCAAGGGTCAGGTTGAAATTTCTAAATCGGGTAATGGAGCTGCCATACCAATTAAAGTTGGACAAGAGCTGTATGATACTGATCAAATTATAATGAATGATCAGCCCTATCTGGCCTTAATGCACAATTCCGGTAAAACATTGGAAATTAAGGAATCGGGCAAATATGAAGTGAAAGATTTATCCAAGGAGATACCTAAAGGTGGGGAATATGTAATTACAAGATTCCTGAGGTTTGTTTCTGTAAGGGTGAATTCGGTAAATGAAGATGTTTATTACAATTACCGGGAAAACGTGACAGCAGTTGGGGGTGCAGAAAGAGGAGCCGACCAGTTTATCAATCTTTTGGTAAAGGATGCAAAAGATATCCAGAAATTTCATGGCAGTCGAATAACTGTGAGATGGTTGGGGTCGGAAATTTTTGATAAATATTCGATTAAAATTTCATCGGCATTCGGGGATCCCCTGACAACTTATGAAACAACCAATGAATTCCTCGAATTGAATTTCGATGATCCAGTGTTCCAAAACAATCGTTTTGTGACGCTTCAAATTGCGGCTGAGCAGGCAGGAGTTGTTTCTCCTATTTATCAATTTCAAAAAACAAACAATCAGGAACAAATATCAGCGCTTGAGGGATTGTTGAGCAATTATGATGGTGGTGGTTTACTGGATGCACTCATGAGGGCGTTTATTTATGAAGACCAGGGATTTTTTATCGATGCTTTATCCGAATATGAACGAGCAATCCTGCTTTCAGATGAAGTTGATGATCTGACCCAAATGAGGGACTGCTTCATCATTTCTAATGAAATGGGCAAATAGGAATGCCTTTCGAGACTATGGCATAAGCTTTTGAACCACCCCTGTCATGGATTCTACTTCACCAACATTGCCAGGAAAAACGATATAAACCATATTCGGAAATTTACTAGAGGAATCAAGTCTCCAGACAGGAACACCTGGTAAGATTTGGCCGAGTACTGTGGCTCTTTTGGTTTTCAAACTTTTGGTTGCAACATCGCTGGAAGTTATTCCTCCCTTAGAAATAATGAATCGGGGTCTGGATTTCAGACGACCAACAATATCAACCAGACATGATGAAACTCGCGTAACAATATCAAGGCTTTTTTCAGGTGATGCGCTGGTTACAAGCTCACGGCTAGTATATATGACAACATTCTTTTCAGCACTTAAGGCTTTGTTGATTTCATCAGTGGTTTGCTGAATATAGTTTACTGTTGACTCCTCCGATAACACGTTTTTTACATCAAGAAGAACTGAGTGGCAATCCGCATTTTGAAGCAGATGTTCGAGCTGCCTGGATGACTTTGGCTGATATGATCCGACAATAGTCAGAGACCCACCTGAGTTGGAGATATTCAAATCTTCCTTCGAGAGAATGGGTTTGGTTTTGAGCCCTCCAAGGGCGGAAACAATTGAAGCGGCACTCCTCATGATAAATGATGCCCCCCGCTGTTCGGCCATCAGCATACCCAGAGCAATTACTTCAGCATCTCTTTGAGTTACGGAATTAACAACAATCACCGGGTTAATTGAATGAGTAAGTATATCGGCAATCTTGGAAGGTCCACCTGCCCTGATGTCTTGAATAGTTATTGATCCAACCGAATCTCTGGAAATTTTTCCTTTGCTTTTTTCTTCAACCCATTCCTTCAGGTTCGATGATTTGTAACCGAATGTGGCGTCCTGTGCAAAGGAAGTCTCAGCTGCCGGAATCAAATTATTACCTTCCCTCACATAATGAATATCCTCTATCGTTAACCTGCCCCCTTCAAAGAAAAAAGGAATGATGATGTGTTTGTTGGTTTTCTTGTCAAGCTGTTGCTCTAAAGCATCTACTTCTGCAGGGTAATGACCACGAAGGGTGGAATCGCTGCGGCTTATTACCCGAAAACCTCTTCCAGTTTCAGAGGAAGCTTTTGTCAGGTTTCGTCCAATTTCACGAGCAAGTTCAATTGCATCCCTCTCTTGCAAGGCCCTGGAATTTGTGAGTATATAGAATAGGGGCGTTTTGGATTGGAACTCTTTGTGTATACTTTCGGTTGACCATTCAGTCAATACAGGTATATCATAAACGGTCTGTGTACCTGTGGGGTCATCATCCAGAACTACTAGGGATAGCTTACCTTTTTTAATAATACCATTAATCTCTGGAAGAGGGTCCACACTCCATTCAGGTAATAGAGATTTCAGGGTGTGTTCGAAATCCATGAAGTCTTGCTATACTTAAAGTTCACTAAGGAAATCGTTGACCATTTCTTCAAGGCTGAATTCAGGATTCCACCCCCAGTCCTTTCTTGCTGAAACGTCGACCATAACTGCCGGAAGTGCGTCAATCATCTTTACGACATTTGGTTTAGGGTCAAAAGAATAGCTAAAGCCAGGAATTTTCTTTTTGATAGCCAATGCAATGGATTCGGTAGTCGGTGCAAAAGCGTGCATATTATAAACTCTTCTCGTTAATTGCTCATTCGGTACATTGATAAATTGGACAATGCCACTGACCACGTCTTTTACATAAATAGTCGACGCAACTGCTTCAGCATTCACGGGAAAACTAAAATGATTGCCTTTAACTGCCTCCACAAACACCCTTGAGGCATAGGCTGTCAATGCCCCGTCAGGAGCAAATTGAGAAATCACAAACGGTAATCGGACACCCCTGAAGTTTAACCCATGTTTGTGATAGAAATATGCCCCTGATCTTTCTACTCCCACCTTTGTGGCCCCATAGATATTTTCCGGCCATTGTGGAAAGTCTTCAGGCAACGGATCAGGTACATTCGAACCATAAGTAGCCGCGGTGCTGGGAAAAAAGAAACAATCGACATTGAATTCCAGAGACAGCTCAAGAAGTTGGTAGCTGGCAGTTGCATTTACCTCCCATGCTCTTGGCCTGTTTGCTTCTGAACTTCCAGATAGCATAGATGCCATGTGAAGCACATGAGTCGGCAGGTGCTCTTCAAAAAGTTTGCGCAATAAGGTAAAATTTGTGATATCTCCTGAAATATAAACGGTTTGAGGATTTGTTTCATTGATGGGATCTGACTGAAGATCAAATAGAACGACTTTAGAACCATCTTTGATTAGTTCGCAGGCGAGTTGTCTTGATATGTTGCCATTTCCGCCGGTGATGAAGTATGTTCTACTCAATGCGTTTAATTTAAAGGTTGATCGTTACCGTAAAATACGATAAAAATGGCAGTTAGTCTTCTACAAATATCTCAAAAAACTGATTGAGCCGATATGAAATTGATACATATTGATACTTCTTTTCTACGTGTTTTTGGCGTAGGTAAAATACGGTATTTCACTGATTGTGAGCACTAATATCACAGTTTAGATTTGTAACGAATCTCTAAATCAGTTATTAAATTAAACATAACAGAAAATCAGATTTAACCGGCTCTTTTGCCAGCTGCCCAATTGTTGGAACAAATTTGACCAGGTGGTCTTATTGAATGGAATTAGGCCACAGACTTTAGTTCTGTGGCCTTTTTGTTTTTGTTTGCTTAACTCTTCCATTTGTAATAGTTCATAGCCATTGACATCAACCTTATTTGAATTTTCATTTTTTAACCACACTTTAAGGGTTTGATTCCAGACATATCATTACTTTAAGATAAAATCAATCATCATGAAGCTTGAAACAAGAAGATCGTTCGTCAAAAAATCGGCATTGGCCGGTGCAGGATTGTCATTGGCCACATCCGCAGCAAGTTATGCCAGAATAATTGGTTCAAATGAACGAATAAATGTCGCTTTAACAGGATTAAATAGCCGTGGTAAAGAGCATATCGGCATTGTTTCTGGTTTTGAGGATGCCAACATTGCCGCTATTTGTGATGTTGATTCCGATGTGATTTCTCAGAGTATGAAGATGATCTCTGAAAAGCAAAAAACAAAGCCAGTCGGTGAAAAGGATTATAGAAAGATCGTAGAAAACAAGGACATTGATGCGATTTTCATTTCTTCCCCAGATCACACCCATACGCCATTTGCTATATATGGTATGCAAGGAGGAAAGAATGTTTATTGTGAAAAGCCAATGTGCCATAATACTGCCGAGGGTGAATTGCTTATCGCCGCTCAAAATAAATATGGGAAAGTACTTCAAATAGGGGTTCAACAGCGATCAGCACCTACTTCAATCCAGGCTGCCAGAGACATCCGTGAAGGATTGATTGGCGACGTTTATATGGCGAAGTGCTGGTATGCAAACAACAGGCAAACTATCGGTAAAGGAAAGGCCAGCGCAGTGCCAGATCGACTTGATTGGGACTTATGGCAAGGACCCGCACCACGTCGTCCTTATATGGATAATATTGTGCACTATAATTGGCATTGGTTTTGGCATTGGGGTACCGGTGAAGTTAATAATAACGGTCTACATGAATTAGATGTCAGTCGTTGGTTCCTGGGTGTCGATCATCCCACCAAGGTGACATCTTCTGGTGGAAGGTATTTTTATAAAGATGATGATTGGGAGTTCTACGATACTCAGACAGTGACCTATGAATATGATGACAATAAAACCATTGTATGGGAAGGTCATAGCTGCAATGGACTATCAATTTATGACCGAGGGAGAGGTACTATAGTTTATGGCACCAAGGGCAGCCTTCTCGTTGATAGGAACGACTATTTTGTATATGATCTCAAAGGCAAGGTCGTAAAGGAAATGCATGAAGAATCCAGATCGGAAACTACCAATATTGTTGGTGGCGGCGCACTGACTGCCTATCACATGCAGAATTTCTTCAACGCTATTAAGTCTGGTGAAGAACTAACTGCTCAGGCCAGCGACATTTTCAAAAGCAACCATATGTGCCATCTTGGGAATATTGCTCAAAAGCTTGACACAACATTGATCATTGACAACAAAACCGGTAAAATTTTGGATAACAGTTTCGCAATGAAAATGTGGGGTAGGGACTATGAGCCTGGCTGGGAACCAGTAGTTTAATTGCACGATTTTTTAAGACTAAACTCAATCAATCCCCCTAAATCCCCCTTCACCAAGGGGGACTTTGTATTATTGTGCCCCCTCACCAATGGTGACTTTGCATTATTGTTCCCTCTTTGAAAAAGGGGGTTAGGGGGATTTGATCTCATTTTGAGATTATCTTTATTTATTCTATCAAAACGGTGACCTATAACAAGAAATTAAAAACACTTGCTCGCTCTTTAAGAAAAAATGGAACAATGGGTGAAGCAATTCTATGGCGAGATGTTTTGAGCCGAAAGCAGTTTTATGCGTATCAATTCAATCGTCAGTTTCCAATTCAAAATTACATTGTTGATTTTATCTGTCGCAAGCTGAAACTAGTAATTGAAGTTGATGGAAGTTCTCACCAGGATAAAGTTGAACAAGATGAGTTAAGAGATCAGGAATTAAACTATTTGGGATATCGGGTTTTGAGGGTGTCCGAGAAGGATGTAAGACACGACCTCCTTAATGTAATTCGATCGATAGAGATGTATTTACCTGATTGATTTCATGAGATTCAGTAAACTTTTCTTTGGTAGGTAAAATCTGGCTTTGACCTCACCCTCCGACCATCTTTACCCGGTATCCTTCTTTTTCAAGCAACTCCTTCACTTTAATCCGGTGATCCCCCTGAACTATGATCTCACCGTCTTTGGCACTTCCACCCACTCCGCATTTTGACTTAAGTTGCTTTCCTAGTTGGTTCAAATCGGGATCTGAACCAACAAATCCTGTGATTAAGGTTACCTGTTTACCGCCACGTGATTTTTTGTCAAGTTGTATCTTAAGATTTTGCTGGCTGGGATCAAGAGATCTCGCACTAAGCTTTGTCATACCCTGATACTCGAAGTCATTGCTTGTAGAATAAACGATTCCATCCCTTTTCTTCCACTGGTTATTTTTCTTACTCATGATGACCAATATAATGTCTTTCGGTCTTTGATCCATTAACTTGGTCGCTAATTCAGGTTATGATCACCAGTATCTCAAATCCAAAAATCAAGAATTTTCGTCTGCTCCAGAAAGCATCAGAAAGGAGGGAGCAAGGCCTTTTTGTAATAGAGGGATTGAAGGAGGTAGAAATGGCGTTGAAATCCAGGATTGAAATTGAGACAGCTTTTTATTGTCAGGAGATTGTCTCAATAGAAACACTTAATGACATTTTTTCAGAATCTACAGCTCAGTCTGAGGTTCTTGAAGTATCATCTAAAGTTTATGCTCAAATAGCTTACCGTGAAACCAGCGGATTGATTGTTTGGGCAAAACCGGTATTCAAAAAATTAGATGAACTAAAAATAAGAGATAATCCATTAATCCTGGTGCTTGAATCTGTTGAGAAACCCGGTAACCTCGGAGCTATTCTCAGGACAGCCGATGCTGCGGGAGTTGATGCTGTAATTGTCTGCGATCAACAAACGGACCTTTATAATCCTAATGTAGTGAGATCGAGCATAGGGTGTATTTTTTCAGTGCAGACTGTGGTTACTTCTTCATCGGATGCGATCAAATGGATGCAGGCTTCCAATGTTGATATTTATTGTGCGGCACTTTCTGCTTCAAAACCCTATTCTGAAATTGATTTTAAGGGATCTGCAGCAATAGTTATGGGAAGTGAGTCTTCAGGTTTATCTGATATATGGTTAAAAAGCAGCACACAAAACATAATTATTCCCATGCATGGCATGGCTGACTCAATGAATGTCTCGGTATCGACGGCCGTGATTGTATTTGAGGCTATGAGACAAAGAAGTGTAAGATGAGAACATTTGATTCATCCGATGCGTTTGGGTAATCAGTAAAATTACAACAAAAGGTCAAACGACAATTCCATCAAAAGTGCGCCAGGTATTAGGTTTAAAATCAGGGGATCGAATTTTGTTTGAAGAAGATGGTGATAGAATAGTACTCAAAAAATTCACCGCGGTCGATGCTCTTAATCTTCGGTATTTAGATAATTTATTGAGTTCTGAATGGAACAGCGACGAGGACAATAAGGCTTTCAATGATTTGTAAACCCTGATACATCGTGGTTATTCCATTCCCATTTGTTGGAATAGAACTGCAAAAAACGCGTCCAGCATTGGTTTTATCCAGCAAGGAATTCAATCAAACCAATGGGTATTTTCTAGCAGCTATGATTACATCCGCTAAAAACAGCTCATGGCTTGGAGATACACTCATCAGTCGAGTTGAGGAAACAGGTTTGAAAGTGGACTGCCTGATCAGGTTAAAAATATTTTGTTTGCCCCATCAAATAGAACCGAGGGTTGTAGGCAGGTTGAGTGAAGATGATCAACGAGTTTTTAAGTCCAACTGGGTGAAATACATCATTTGAAGAGGCAAGGCAAAGCATTGAATGTAACTCCACCAAATAATGTCATTGGCTATGTGATACATTCAAGCCAGGTTCACTCCTGTATTTTACAACTCATTCACTAAATCCAACAACTCAGTGAGATAAAATTTAATTGAGGTTTACTTTAACTCACTTTTGACAGGATTTAAGGATTGAACCTCAATGTCAATAACTCATCTACAGAAACAATCAATTTTAATCGGATGGCTGATGCTCACAATGTTTGTGGTTATGGCACAAACCAGCATAACGGGTAAAGTGACAGATAAAAAAGGTGAAGCTATTCCTGGAGCTAACGTTTACCTTGAGCATACATACGATGGAGGAACATCAGCTCTGAATGGGAGCTTCGGTTTTGAAACTGAAGAAACCGGAAGTCATGCTCTTGTCGTGAGTTTTATTGGCTATTTAACGTCATCACAAGAAATAGAACTAAATGGTGACCCAGTCTATCTTCAATTTCCTTTAGCTGAAGAGATCAACAAGATGGATGGTGTGACCATTACCGCGGGTGCTTTTGAGGCCAGTGACCAAAAGAAAGGTGTGGTACTCAAGCCGCTCGATATCGCCACAACGGCAGGAGCAACCGCCGACATCCCCGGAGCCTTAAACACACTGCCGGGAACACAAAAAGTTGGGGAAAGCGGGAGGCTATTTGTCAGGGGTGGAACCGGGGAAGAAACAAATGTTTTCATGGATAGGATGTTGGTTCATAATTTTCACACGCCATCAGCACCAAATACACCAGGCCGGAGTCGATTCTCACCATTTCTATTTAAGGGAACAATGTTTACCACGGGTGGATATTCAGCTGAATATGGGCAAGCGCTATCGTCAACACTTGTGCTGAATAGTCTTGATCTACCCGATCAGACAGAGAGCAACATTTCTTTAATGACCGTAGGAACGGACGTTTCTCATACACAACTATGGGACAATAGTTCGGTGTTTGGTCAGATCGCCTATACCAACCTTAATCCTTATGTGGGACTGGTGGATCAGTCTTATGACATAGAAAAGGGTTTCACATCGGTTGATGGCATCTTATCCTATAGAAGGAAAATGAAAGACGGAGGTATGGTTAAGCTCTTTGGTAACTTCAATACGTCGAAGTTTCGTTTCAATACTCGAAGTAGTGACAGTACTTAAAATGAATGGCACATTGTGTTGTTTGGCAGCCTTGGCCAAAATTTCAGGTGCGCCAGGCCAGATTAACCTTGAAGGGCCATCGGTGAAATTCCAAAAGGCGCATCATAAACATGGCCGAACAATTCAGTTTTCAAATCGGCCTTACCAAATGATTTCAGATAATGGGGTTCAATTTCTATTTCGCGGATTTTCGGTAAGAAATCGGATCGTATTTTAAATTGCCCATCGATAAGAGTTCAATCGATAAATTCAAGGTTTTGAGATTTGCAAATATCGATGAATACTAAGCCATAACCCGAAAAATTCACTAAACAGTTAGGGAGAAGGCATAAAAACAGGCATAAATTGCTTATAT
>JAQCLE010000095.1 GCA_027592755.1 Bacteroidota bacterium
ATGGTTGACCACAAGCCATGTCCTTACAAAGTGATCTGTATTTATTAAGTGCCTACTTCAATAAATTAATTTACAAATGGTATTATAATTATATTTTTTTGTATATTTATATGTTTTCCCTCCTGGTATCGTGATAATGGGATTTTATTAATCCAAAGCGTGAAATTTTGTTATCACCGAGATTATATTGATTTTAAATAATCAAAAACAACTCCCAAGGTGCCTAACACTCATTATTCGATACTTTCCGGGAAACACCTTAAAAGCACTGGTTATATCCACATAGGAGATATTGACTTTTAAGTCCTGTTGCTCGCGACACCTTTCTATGAAGCTATAAACTTCTGGCAAAGCGTCATTTGATTCCAACTTCCATTTATAATTCTTCGCCAAAGATTTCCTGAAATGGCGACGCTCCATTGAATGCAACTGCTTGATTCCTTCAATTTCTTCAAGGCTCACGAAATGATTTAAATCAGTTACAGTCACCTTATAGCGTTGCGAAGTCAGGATATCGAGTAATTCTGAAGTGCTTTCATCACGATAAATGCCAGGAGCTTCCGTTATAATAATCTTTCGGACATTTAGTTTCTTAAGTTTTAACTCGAAAAACTGGACGAAATTTATCCAGGTGTCACGATCAATCGAAGCGTCATATTCGAATCCACCAAAAGGACTTTTTGGTAGACTAAATGCGAATTCACCCACCTGAGTGAAATGTATCATTGCAAAAACTTCCTTTGCCACTTCATCCAGTATATAAAATGATAGAAGCGGATCGTAACGTTGATGCTGAATGAATCTATTCGTGTTATAAAAGTTTGGATCAAATAATATTTTATAACCCGCCAGGTCAGGATTTGCATGGAAAGTCAGCATGGTTTCAATATCCTCATATCCCAATAAAGCACAACCTAAATTTTCTGTCTAATTTAGACAGAATCAGCAAAAATCACTTTGGTTAAAGGATCTTCTACCTGGGAATAAACAGTGATCTTCAAATCTCTTTTATAAAGTCTGCCTGACGAAGGCAGGTGAACGAAGGCCAAAATGAAACCCCTGTCCCCTGAAGGGGTACCAGTTATGTTGGATTTTTAAAGATAGAGAGCGAAGATTTCCCTTTAGGGATTAAGGAGGAGCGTTGGGAATGACACTCCTCTAATTGGGTGTAGATTTCTCACTCCGCCATGCTCCTTATCGAAATGACCATAATTTATAAAGGTCATTCCGAATGCAAGCGAAATATCATCCAAACCACCTCTGAGAAAAATGCGATATAATCATGCTAAGCGATGTAACTTTTTTTGTATCATTGAGTTAGGAAGATATGAGCACTCAAATAAAGAATAAGCTTATCAATAAAATTCAGGGATTTAAAGACGATGAAGTCCTTGAGGAGATCTATTCCTGGTTAGAAGATGAGTCGAATGAAGAAATATTCGTAACCTCTAATGCTCAAAAAAAAGCGATTAAAAGAAGGACTTGACCAAATTAAGAATGGTGACGTGCTAACTGAAAAAGAGGCTGATCAGGAAATTGATAAATGGCTGGGAAGTATAGAATAATCTGGACCATAAGGGCTCAAAAAGAACGTAGAGAAATCCTGCAGTTTTGGATTGACCATAATCAATCAGCCACCTACTCGAAAAAACTCAATAAACTACTCAAAGAAAAATTGACTTGGGGGATGATATCAGGATAAAGGTTATAAAAGACTATCTGGTATTTTAAAAGATTGTCGACGGTTCAATAGCTATTTTATCAATTTGGGATTCGAGGCAAAACCCAGATGATTTAGTTTTGAGTTAGAATAGTGAACATCCCTATCCCCTGAAGGGGTACCATTTATTTTGGATTTTTGAAAGATAGAGAACAGAGATTTCCCTTTAGGGATTAAGGGGGAGCGTTGGGAATGACACTCCTCTAATTGGTGTAGATTTCTCTCTTCGTTCGAAATGACCACGTGTTTTCAAAATCATAAATTTACATTTGT
This sequence comes from Bacteroidota bacterium, assembly GCA_027592755.1. Taxonomy (GTDB): domain Bacteria; phylum Bacteroidota; class Bacteroidia; order Cytophagales; family Cyclobacteriaceae; genus JAJCYL01. The sequence goes on from JAQCLE010000095.1 coordinate 1,994, forward strand.
GCGCCACACGATAACGCATCGAAATATTGTCAAACTTAGATATTAACACTAAGAATAGTTCCGAGAGAATTACACTTTTCGCAGACGTCATTATTCCTGTGCCAATTCCAAGGCTTTTTACTTATCGTGTTCCTTTTGACTTTAACGAGGAGGTGGCCATTGGAAAGAGAATTATTGTTCAGTTTGGACGCCAAAAGATATTAACCGGAGTGATTGCACAACTGCATGAGTCACCACCCAAAAAATATGAAGCCAAATACATTCTTGACATCCTGGATGTTGAGCCTTCCGTATTACAAACCCAGCTTCAACTTTTCGAATGGTGCGCCAGATATTATATGTCGACCCAGGGCGATGTATTAAATGCCGCCATTCCCTCCGGGTTGAAATTATCCAGTCAATCACTGGTTCAACTTAAACCCGGATTCAATCTTGAGGAATCAGAATACCCGCTGGACGAAAGAGAAGAGATCGTATATCATACATTAAAAAATCAATCGCTTCTTAGTTATCAGGATATTGCGGATCTTCTTAAAATCAAAAACGTTTATGGGGTCATAAAATCCATGGTCACTAAAGGTGTGATTTTGGTAATTGAACAAATAAAAGATAAGTACAAACCAAAGAACATTACCAAAATCCGTCTAAGGCCCGAACGATGTAATCAAAAGGAACTCGAGTCCGTTTTCAAAACACTTGAAAAAAAGCCTAAACAAACAGACCTCCTACTAGCTTACCTGCGTGACGTTCCCGTTTATAATCAGCCAGAAAAAAACAATGAAGGGCTTCCAAAAATTCCTTTCTTAAAGGATGGCTTATCGCCATCTGCCCTTAAAACGCTTATTAAAAATGGAATCATTGAGGAGTATCAACATACCGTATCTCGGCTTGATGAATTTAGTTCGTCATATCTTGAAGAAATTCAATTGTCAGAACTTCAGGAAATTACGTTTAATGCCATTATAAGTAAGTTCGATAAACAAGATGTTGTCCTTCTGCATGGAATTACGGGAAGCGGCAAAACTGAAATCTATATTCAGCTCATACAAAATGCCATTGAAAGTGGTGGTCAGGCGCTTTATATGCTTCCCGAAATTGCCCTTACAACTCAGATTGTAAAACGCCTTGTCAAGGTTTTTGGCAATAAGATTGGCATTTATCATTCTAAATATTCTGACAACGAAAGGGTCGAAGTCTGGCAGAACCTCCTTTCTGAGCAATATTCAGTGATTGTCGGTGTAAGGTCTTCAGTGTTTCTGCCTTTTAAAAATTTATCGCTTTTGATCATTGATGAAGAGCATGAGACTTCCTTCAAGCAATTCGATCATTCTTTCCGTTATCATGCCCGCGATTGTGCCATCGTTCTTGCTAAAATACACCACGCCAAAACTTTACTTGGCTCGGCAACACCTTCTTTTGAAAGTTACCAGAATACAGTTGATGGAAAGTATGGACTTGTCTCACTAAACAAAAGATTTGGTAAAGCCCTGTTGCCTGAAATTCGTATTGCCAATCTATTGGATGAGCGTAAAAAGAAAACCATTAGAGGAGATTTTACCTCTACCCTGCTCCTGGAAATGGAGAAAGCATTTGGAAATAAAAAGCAATCAATCATCTTTCAAAACCGACGTGGATACTCTCCATTCCTCAGCTGTGACGAGTGCGCTTATGTTCCAAAGTGTGAAAACTGCTCTGTAAGTCTTACTTACCACATGCAAGGAAATGTTCTTAAATGCCACTACTGTGGCTATAAAGAACCAGCTCCCAGATACTGCGTGTCTTGTGGATCGCATCGGATCAGGTCGGTGGGCTTTGGGACAGAAAAACTTGAGGAGGATATTCGATTGCTCATGCCTGCCGCCAAGGTTGAGCGCATGGACCTGGACACTACAAGAAGTAAGTATGGCTATCAGCAACTTATCGATGGTTTTGAAAAGGGTGAAATTGACATTATCGTTGGCACTCAAATGGTTACCAAAGGATTGGATTTTGACCATGTACACCTGGTGGGAATTGTTGATTTGGACAGACTTTTACATTTCCCGGATTTCAGAGCGGCAGAAAGGAGTTTCCAACTTGTGACCCAGGTAAGTGGAAGAGCGGGTAGAAGAGTAAATAGAGGTCTGGTAATTATTCAGACCAGCGACCCTACACAACCTATTATTAGGCACCTTACGGATCAGGATTATTCAAAATTCTATAACTATGAAATTAAGGAGCGACTCCAATATAGATACCCTCCATTTTTTCGTCTGATAAAGGTTATTCTCCGCGATAAAGACCAGCACATCGTTCAAAAAGCAGCCGAACTCATTGGTAAAAAATTTCGGACTGAGCTCAATCATCGGGTGTTGGGGCCTAAAGAAGCAATGATTAACCGAATCAGGAATAAGTATTATATGGAAATTCTGATCAAAGTGGAAAAAACTAATATTAATCTGCCTCCATTAAAAGAATTCATCCGCGATTCCGTTTGGTTAGTATTGAATGACCGTGAGTTCAAAAGTGTCAACGCAATTTTTGATGTTGATCCATTTTAATGAAGCGGTATTTCGTTTTAGCTTTATACCCAAATGCAGGTAAAACATTTTATCTACTTTTCGGCCTTCTTGCTCATATCCGGTTTCACGAACTGCGAAAAATGTACTGATTGTGGGCCACTTAAGCGGGAACCCGTTGTTTTAATGAAGTTCATTAACCAGGATAGCCTTGAAAGCATTGTGACAAGTCTGGAATTTTCCGCTGCAAAAACAGACCAAATTATAATGGATCTGATCTCTACCGACGACTTTCTTGGTGAAATTGACATCGAACTAAATTCCATTGCAATTGAAATCAGTGCCGGCGTTGAAGGGCTCATTTCACTTAGAGATGAACTTAAAGATAAAAAAGACTCCCTACAGGCAACTTTTACTGAATTGGAAGCTTTTAGAGATCAATTGGCAAACGAAAAAAAAGCATTGAATAAAATACTTAAAACCATACAAACCGGACTTGTCAGGATTGATTCTCTAGTTTCCATTGAGGATGGAAATGTGCTCATTTTTGAGCCCGATAGTGCAGTGAGTTTTAGGTTCCCAATATCTATTGCCGCGGATACATCTTCTTTCAGGGTTTTCATTGGTGAAAAAAACTTTGATCTTACGCTTGAATACAATCGGATTTATAACGAAGATGAGAAGTCACGAATAGAAGTAATTATTAATAACCTGATGGTTAAAAATCATACCTTCAAGATGGTGGAACTAGACTGTACTAAATGTACCAACAATTCAAGTATCAATGCATATTTCTAAAAATGTACTGATCGTATTATTATGGCTTACAAGTGTAACTTGTCATGGTCAGATTATAGCTGATAGCGTTGCTACTAATCAAAATACTCCAAATAAAACTATTGATGATGGTCAATTCTTACCTGAAGATTTCGATGACCTACAGATAGAACAGAATGTTACAGATGATTCAACCTTAACAAAGACACCTGAAATTAAACTGAAGAAGGATACCACTTACTATCCTCTTATCAGCGCTTTGAGCATCTATTTTGATTATCCTAAAATATTCAGCTTTTTCACCAAGTTCGAGAATAAAGCCGAGGTAGGACTTGAACTACAAATATTCAAGCATATCTATCTGAGAGGAGAACTGGGATGGGCAAGAATTCGTCCCCAGGATTTTTATAAAAATGTAGATTATGAGGTAAGCGGTAACTACACCCGAGGTGGAATTGCTTATAGAAAAACCATTGGTGCCAGCAGTAATCTAATTATGGGAGTGAACTACGGTTCAAGCTTTTTTAACGACAAAGGAAAAGTTCAAATAGAAAGCCCCAGTGGACTTCACGATCCGTTAGAAGATAAGTTTAAACGAGAAAACCTAAGGGGAAATTGGATCGAGATGACTTTTGGAACTGAAAGCCACATGGGTAAGAACCTTTATCTCGGTTTTACATTCAGAGTTCGTAAACTATTGAATTATGACAAGTTCGATGGCCTTGATGTCTTTGCGGTTCCCGGGTATGGAAGGACATTCGATAATTCTATTCCTGCCATCAACCTGTATATAAAATACAGAATGCAGTTCTATTGATCATTAAAAGCAAATCGCTTCAAGCAGAAATACTGGAGATTATGCTCTCTGCCAGTTGATGCAGTGAATCCCCAGATAACTTGTGTCTGGCCGTTGAAAATGTCATTGATCAAATCCCTTTTACCAGCATATACTTCAAACCCGTCTAAAAATACCCTGATTTCTTTTTTTTCCGGATTCCAACGGAAAAAGAAACTATGAAGCAGATCGTCTTCAAGATTGAAGGCTTCATCTTCATTATTCCAATAGTTTGTATGCATGCTCACTCCATTTTCGAGAAATGCAATGTGATCAGATTCAGGGTCATTTTGTCTGTAATTCTGATAGGTGTCGAATTCGATGGCAATAGAGGGATCAATGGAATTCCCGGGATAGTATGGATTAAACCTGCCATACCCCAGGCATTCGCCCCATGTACCATGGGCTTGAAACTGTCTAATATCGTCATGTATCACAAAGGCAATGCCATCCGCCCCAATGTCCTCATCCCCAAAATAGATGTCAAATTCAATCTGGAAGTATTGCGTGAGATCCAACTTGTCCTCATAATAAGCAAGTCCTTCGCTGTATGGATAATCGGGAGTGAGCATGATGCAGCCATCCTGCATTCTTTCAGAATCACCTATCATAAAAAATTGCGCTTTAACTACCGTTGATAGCAACCAAAAAGCAATCGTTAACGTCCTCATGAGTACAATTTACTATATTCAATTTTGAAACTTAAAGTAATGAACAATAAACACTATGAAAGCAAAGAAAGACAATGGCCAGGTTGAAAAAATCCTCAAAGAACTGGGTCAAAAAATTGACGAATTAATCAGAGAAGCCAAGGGTGCCAAGGATAATATTACCGATGAAGTTGAAGAAAAGATAGAGGAACTAAAGGTGAAGAAGAATAAAATCGAAGCAGATTTTAAAACTTATAGACAAAAAGATGGTCATTGGGATGGCATGTTGGATCATCTTGAAAAAGCGCTCGATGAACTGAAGAAAGCTGCAGCGACTGTTTTTAAAAAATGATAGCTCTTTAGATTGACCTAAATATAATATTTTGCCTATATAATAATATTATTCAACTTTGCTAAAAATGTCTAATTGATGCAAGGACGTATTTGGCAACATTTTTTGAACATCCTATTATTATCTGGATTAGCTGCTTGTCAATCCTTTCTTCCTGACCTCCCCGAGGAGAATGAATTACTTGATGGGCCTGAAGAAGGCCTCAGTACAGAAGAACAAGGGATTTTCCTTGCAGGTGACATCGCTTTCAATGACGAAATATTTACACCAGCAACAGGACTGGGTCCTATTTTCGTGGCCTCATCATGCGCAAGTTGCCATGTAGGCGATGGCAAGGGTCATCCTACGAATGCACTGACAAGATTTAGCCAAACAGCTAGCAATGAAATTGTTAACAGACTCCTGGATAAAGGCGGACCTCAATTACAACACAGGTCAATTCCGGGATTTACTGCTGAACAAATCCCTCCGGAGGCTAATGGTGTTTCAAAGGTTGTTGCTCCGGCTGTAACAGGGCTAGGTTTTCTCGCTGCCATCCCTGATCAAACCATTCTGGACCTTGTTGTTCAACAACGCGATGAGGGGATAGTTTCAGGAGAAGTACAGTGGGTGGATGTTCCAGGTTATCTTAAACCTGAACCCTGGCAAATTACAAATAGTGAGGCTCAGTACATTGGTAGATTTGGTAAAAAATCCGCGGCTATTAGTATTTTGCAGCAAGTAGTTGGTGCCTACAAGCAGGATATGGGTGTAACTACCGATTTTGATACGGAAGATCCCATTAATTTCAGTCTCTCAGCTAATCAAATTGACCCCACAATTGATCCTGAGATTCCCGCATCTACTGTCAACGGTGTGGTGTTTTATATAAGGACATTAAAGAGACCCCTTCCTAGAAATCAGGATGAACCTAGCGTAATCGCAGGCAAATCCTTGTTCAGTCAAATTCAATGCTCATCATGCCATTTGCCTGTACTGAAAACTGGCTTATCGGATATATCAATTTTATCCGAACAGGAATTCTATCCCTATACTGACATGTTGCTTCACGATATGGGTCCTGAGCTGGATGATGGCCACGTCGACGGGAATGAATTGTCCTTCGAATGGCGAACTCCTCCCCTTTGGGGCCTTGGCCTTGCGCCAGACTCACAAGGCGGACAGTTTTTCCTGATGCACGATGGAAGGGCAACAAGCATAGAAGAAGCAATCTTACTTCATGGTGGTGAATCAGAGTCAATGAAAGAATCGTTTGAAGCTTTGGACAGGGATAAAAAAAATCAAATCATAGAATTCCTTGAAAGCCTTTGACATGATTGTGAATCGAAGATCTTTTATCTGTAAATCAATGATCAGTACTTGTGCTTACCTGGGAGTATCTACCGGGCTTACCTCCTGTACATCTTACAAGTTTGTTCCTTCTCAAGTAGTTGATAACAAACTAGTTATACTTAAGAACGATTTCGAAGAGAGCTCCTTCGTAATGGTTAAAACAGATCAATTAACGGAAGCAATATTTGTCTCCAAAACTGGAGACAAATATCTGGCGGTGTTAACAAAATGTACGCACAAGGGTTGTGAAGTCAGGCCAGCTGCAAATATTTTGAAATGTCCCTGTCATGGAAGTGAATTTGATTTTGAAGGTAAAGTTCTGGAGGGTCCCGCAGAAGAAAGATTAAGGCTATTTCATGTTGAAACTGATGATGAGAAAATATATATCGGATAAAATGCTGAGGTTTGGCAGATTAGCAATTTTAGCCGGAGCACTGTTTCTGATAGTGGCAAATTGGTCTTATGGACAGGATGTAGATTCAGTGGCCAACAAGGATGCCATTTTTGCAAGACCTTTTATTTTCCAGGGAAATGTGAGTAAACAAACAACTACGGCTATTGGAGGTTATCTGGAAGGAAACACCAATTACTTTGTAACCAATGGTGTTGGCGATGGTTTTTCTATGGAAATGCGTCGATTCAACATCTTTCTCTACTCATCAATATCTGATCGCATTCGGTTTTTATCAGAGCTGGAATTTGAGCATGGCACAGAGGAAATTGCTCTAGAAACTGCCCTCCTTGATTTCGAACTGCATCCTTCGTTCATTTTGCGAGCCGGAGTTATTTTGCCTCCGATTGGCTACTTCAATCAGAATCATGATGGCCCGAAGTGGGAATTTATAGACAGGCCCCTGGTATCTACTACGATTTTACCTGCCACCCTATCAGAAATTGGTTTCGGATTTCATGGAAATGTGCCGGTTAAGACTTTAACCGTTACCTATGAAGTGTACCTTACTAATGGCCTCAATGACAATGTAGTGGCCAACGAAATAAATCGTACTTCTCTTACGTCAGGAAAAGGAGGTGCACTTTTCGAAGAAGACAACAATGGCAGCCCCAGTCTTTCATCAAGAATCGGATTCAAAAGCAGAAAATACGGTGAATTAGGTTTTTCCTATTATGGAGGCGTTTACAATACCTTTAAGTCAGACGGATTAAATCTAGACGTTAAAAGAGGCCTTAATGTCTTAGCAATTGACGTTAATTTCCAAGTTTCGAGACTTAGAATTATCGGGGAAACCGCCTGGATTAATGCAGACATTCCACAGTCCTTTGGGCAGCAATTCGGTTCAGAGCAATGGGGTTTCCATCTTGATTTGATTTATCCCTTATCAACCTTCAATTTGTTTTCCTTGGAAAGGATCACACTGAATGGGAACTTCAGAATTGAACGGGTGGATTACAACATTGATAACTTTAATGAAACAGGAACCAAAATATTTGATGAGGTGACTGCAATTGTTCCCGGGCTTAGTCTGAGATTTTCAAGAAGTACACTTATCAGAGCAAATTATCGCTACCATTGGGAAAGGGACTTCTTTGGTAATCCGGCATCAAAAACCGGTGGATTTCAATTTGGTTTTGCAAGCTATTTTTAATCTTCTTTTTTATAAGCCTGCGCTAAGTCAAAAAAACCAAAATCGGATCGGTATGCTTTAAAAATATTGGTCGTGTAGCTATTGTAAAGCTCTGCAAACGATCCCATCATTTTTGCTTTTATTTTTGCACCTCCCTGGAAAACTTCCAAAATGTTTACCTGGGGAATTACATATAAATCAGCGTTTTCTGAAGCGACGATGCTGGTGTAGATTCTCTTTGCACCGGGAAGGAGTGCATTATCACCGAAGGCTTCTCCAGATTTGATAGTGGTCAAAGGTTGAAATTCACCATTCACATCTATGTTAAGAGATACTTGACCGTTTTTAATGACATAAAGGGCGTGACTGGGATCTTTTCTGAAAAAAACTACTTCATCCAGCTTGTAGGAACGTAAATACATATTCGGGACAAACTCAAACAGTTCCTCATAGTTCAAGGCTTCAAACAATTTAATTTTAGATAGAAACCTGAAAAGATTAATCTCTTCACTTGTATAGGATCTCTTAAAAGGATTCATCATGGTCTTGGAAGTATCTTTAATTCAATTACTTTTTGCGTCTGTCTGGATATTTTAAAACGATCATCTATTCTCCGACCCATCACCCAAACAACCTCATTGCCTGAAATAAGTAGCAATTGCCTCTCTTTCAAGTTTAAAGGAATTTTCTCGTCAATCATAAAATCGCTAATCTTTTTTTTGCCTGTCATTCCTATCGGGATAAAGTAATCGCCCTGCACCCAATTTCGCACTACAAGGGGAAAAATCAATTGATCCATATCCACACCACACAAAGTAACAGTGTCAGATATTTTATAATCCTGACGGTCATAAATTTTAATTTCAAGGTTAAAATGTTGTGTTGCTATGATCTTATTTTCGTTACTAATTTCATAGTACTCACTAATCCCTTTGATTGAAGATATTACAATTTCATTTCGATCAATGTTCAACTGAATGGCTCTATTCTGAAAAATCAACCCTGTCTTATCAATTCCCTGGATAATCCCATTGATTTGATCGTAACTAAAGCCCTTTTCCAGTAAGAAATGGGTAAGGAATATCTGCCAGTTGTGAATCTTCTTTATTTCCAACAAACTGAGATAACAATCGTCCTTTTCAAATCTGGTCACTGCTTTCTTAAATTCTTCCAGTTCTTTGCTAAATACGGATTCAACTCCAGCAACATAATTTGTCATCTGCGCTATTTTCTCCTCCAATTGTGGGTTAATAGTTTTTAGTTTCGGAATGATCTCTTTACGAAGAAAATTGCGGATGTATTTCGAATCCGAATTCGAGGAATCTTCCCTCCATTCCAACTTTTCCTGGCTGGCAAAACCCTCTATCTCCTCCCTCGTACAGAATAACATTGGCCTAATAATTGAACCGTTCAACACCTTAATTCCATGCAATCCTGCAATTCCAGTTCCTTTAATCATATTAATGAAAACCGTCTCCACAACATCGTTTTTATGGTGTGCTGTTGCGACGTAGTCGAAACCATTTTCAACCTTGATTTCGTCAAACCATTGGTAACGCAGTTCACGGGCCGCCATTTGAATGGATAATCCTCGCTCCTTTGCGTGCGTTGAAGTTTCAAATTTCCTTGTATAGCACAGAACTTTGAGTTCCTCAGCCAAACGCTTGACAAACACTTCATCTCCATCAGATTCCTTTCCCCGTAAATTGAAATTACAATGGACCAAAGCGAATGAATAACCGGCTAACTGAAATAACTTCGACAGGACAACAGAATCTAGTCCACCACTAATAGCTATTAATGATCGGCAATTATTGAGGTCGAAGTCATTACTTTCAAGAAATTTCCTGAATCGCTCAAGCATTTACCAAAATTAGACATAAGAAGAAAGAACAAAGACTGAAAAGCCATTTTGTCTTTATATTTTGAGAGACTTCTTCAAAAATTCAGGCCGTTTCAGATTCAACCCGCATTTCTCATTCAGGTTTTTAATAAAGTAGTCAGCCGTTATTGGGGTGTGTGCTTCATCCTCCTGATGGCAATAGAAATGTACTTCAGGTATTCCCTGGTCAATCCACGATTTGATGCGGATAATCCAATCGTCAAGTCGTTGATAATCTGATGGATGGAGATCATATCCATTGAACCTTATGAAAGCTGTCCCATTGGTGAGCCGTTGGTGGAGACAGTCCCTGCGCCCGGCCACGTCAGTAATTACGGCACCTTTTCCGGTTTCTTCCAGCATTGCAAATGTCTCATCTATAACAACGGGATCCGAGAACCACCCTTCATGACGTAATTCAAGGGTAACAGGAAAATCGTTGGGTAAGCTTTGCATATATTCTGCCAATACATCAAATTTCTTAGAGCCTAAATCTTCTGTTATTAAGTTCAAAAACTTTAGATTTATAATTCTCTGGATATTCCCTTTAACCTACAATTACCATGAAAGAAAATCCGCCAAAAACCTACACGCCTTCAGTGAAGGATGTCATAAATGCTGAAAAATACCGTATTGGAGTACAAGGAAAAGATGAAAAGCTCTTTGGATTAGCTCTTTCAGGAGGTGGTATCCGTTCTGCCTCTTTTGGACTGGGCCTTCTCCAGGCTCTTGTTTCTTCAAAAGATAATATGCTAAAAAAACTTCATTACATGTCCACAGTTTCCGGTGGTGGTTATATCGGCTCTTCATTAACATGGTTTTTAAATCAAGGCCTTCCGGATGGCACAAAAGCCGGTACATCACCTGAAAATTTTCCTTTTGGAGCTAAGAATATTGGTGCAAGAAATTTTGATGACGATGAAAAGACACTCAACAGAAACCTGATACTGGACTTTATTCGCCAGCATGGTAATTACCTCACTCCCGGCAAAGGCCTCGACTTTGTTTCCCTTATCGGTATTGTGATCAGAAGCACTTTCGTTTCACTGTTGGTTTATTTCTCCCTGCTGACCCTATTAATGGGCGGACTTGTTGAGACAGGAGCTTTTAGAATCAAATTTTTTATAGACCTCAACATATTACTTAATGGGGCAGTAATTGGAGTCGGGTTGATTCTTTTGTTCGCAGTTATCTACTCAATGACAACGTTATTCAAAGCTCAATACAGCTGGTTAATAATGGCACAAAAAACTGCAGGTTGGGCGTGGACTATGGTGTTAACTCTTACCGCACTTGGATTAATTCCATTGCTAATGTGCAAGATGGAAGATGCTATAGCTGCGGCATCTGCCACAACTGGTGGTGTAGTCGGTGTTCTACTCGGCTTATTTGAGCAGTTCAGATCGAGAAAGCCCGATGAAAAAGAGGGTGCTATATCAACTACCCGAATACTACTAGGTGTTGTCGCATTGACATATAGTCTATTAATATTTTCATACCTGGTTGCTAATTTCTTACTGGCCGAACCCGGTAATATCTGGCTTTTTATTCCCCTAGCAATTGTCATAATTGTAGGCCTTTGCGTTAACCTGAATATTTTTGGTTTGCATAGAATGTACCGTGATCGGTTGATGGAAACCTTTATGGCCAACAAGGACAATATTAAGAACAACGAATGGGGTCCGGCAACGGAAGCGAATCACACGAACATTGAGGACATGTGCGCTAAGAATAGTAATCCACGACCCTATCACATTATCAATACCAACCTAGTAACTACCGATTCACATCATTCCAAATTCAATGGTCGAGGTGGTGATAACTTTATTTTGTCTCCCCTCTATTGCGGCAGTGATGCCACCGGCTGGCAAGAAACAAAATACTACAGGAAAGATAGATTCAGAAATAAAGGAATTACACTGGCTACTGCCATGGCTATATCCGGTGCCGCAGTCAATCCTTCTGCAGGGCCGAATGGCCAGGGACTAACAAAGAATAAACTGATCTCAATATTACTCGGATTACTTAATATACAATTGGGATTTTGGTCGGACAATCCTAATCCAAAGAAGAAAAGCTTTATGTGGTTTCCCAGTAACTTTCTATGGCCCGGACTGTTTGGCAATGTGTTGGGAAGAGACCTTAGTGAAAACAAGCGATCTATTCTGCTGACGGACGGTGGGCACTTTGAGAACCTCGCACTTTATGAACTCATCAGAAGAAGGCTGCAAGTGATCATTTGTTCTGACGCCGGTTGTGATCCGGATTTTAAATTTGAAGACCTTACCAATCTGATCGAAAAAGTCAGAGTAGATTTTGGTGTTTCCATCATATTTAGAAAAGACAATCCGCTCAAAGACTTAATCCCTGATCAAAAAGATGGCGCCATGGGCGATAAACTGCTACTGGCTAAAAAGGGATATGCCGTTGCAGATATTTACTACAGTGAAAAAAGCAGCGCCAACAAGCACGGAGTACTCATCTACATTAAAACAACACTGACAAGTGAGCTACCTGCTGATCTTTATGGCTATAAACTCAATCATCCCACCTACCCTGATGAGACCACTGCGGACCAGTTCTTCAGTGAAGTCCAGTTTGAAGCCTACCGGGAGTTAGGATTCCAGCTGGGGAAAAATGTGGATTGGAAGGTTGCACAATAAGTTGATAAAATTTAGGGTCAGTCATGAAAAACAAAAATTACAAAGGAATGGGTATAGCACTTGGTGCAGGTATCGGAACCGCACTGGGAGTGGCGATGGGAAAAATCGCCATCGGGCTTGCCCTAGGACTTGGCATTGGCATTGCAATCGGAGCAGTAATGGATCAGAAAAATAAAAAAGACCATTCTGAAGAATAGAAGTGATATCACATGGTCAAAAGCTATAAGAAAAAACCATAATTGGCCTTTTCAATACTGCTTCAAAATGGATCGCAAGGCAGGTTCATAGGCATTGGCATAGCGCACCATACCGAGGTCGTTGGGATGCGATCCATCCGTTGCAGCTTCTCCATCCAGTCCCAATAATTGCTCCCCTTCAAGGTAATAAAGGTCACTAACTCCGGAATTCAATAATTCTGTATATCCTTTCTTCAAGGCTTCCCTGTTGTTTGTGTGCCTTTCTTTGCGTTCGGTGAAAAACTGCGTATTCGTAAAACTACGATCCTCAACTACTAAAATTGGCGTGGTGGGATGAGCGCTTCTTAAGCTTTTCACCAGAGGAACTAATCTTTCATTGATCATTTCTGCATCCATATTAGGAACACAATCGAGAGCGTATACACAAGGGTCGAGTTCAGATAGTAAGTCTCCTACTTCCTTTTCCATCCTACCATTACCAGAAAAACCAAGGTTTAGAAAGGGTCTTTTTAACCTTCGGCTCAAAATTGAAGGGAAAGCCATTCCTGGTCGAGAGGCGCAAGCACCATGCAAAATAGACGTACCATAAAACACCATCGGCGCTTCTTTTCTTGGTGGTAAAGGTTCGAACATGCTGCCATCAGGTGTACCGATCTCTAGCGACTCCACTCCATTGTATAATGGCAAATACAGTGTATAACGCCTCATGCCTGGAGTGAGGTCTTTTGCAATCTCAGTCTCAATCTCTATTTCAGTTGGTCGAACGACTGCTACCCATCGATCAATACCCTGCGCATCCTGGCCATACAGGTCCAAGCCGCTTACCCCGGTAGCAGGCATATGAGGCATCGCAAGATTTTCGTTAAGCAATCGATACCTTACATTCAGAGTCGTAGCATCGGTATTAAACCGGACACGCATGCCTGCTGAATGCTGTGACAAATTCCAAACAGGTTCCCTCACTACTCCTTCAGCTTTTGCCGGCAGCCGATCGAAATATCTTTTGGTGTCTTCCCACCCCTTCCCCTCAATTCCCTGATCACGGACATCATACCATTTAACTGGTTCCTTCTGCGAATCGATAGCTACTCTGGCATAAAGTGATGGAACTAAAGTCAGAGTTAAGATTCCACCAATTGATTTATGAAGGAATTGACGGCGGCTATTGAGATGAGTTTGCATATCGGATTAGTTTGAACAGTAATATAAAACAATTGAAATAGGCACTTAATAAATAAATATTTTGAACAAATAAACCGTGTAAAATGCTTT